>NZ_JBEZDW010000027.1:0-122264 GCF_040802045.1 Microbispora sp. NPDC049125
GGCGACCGTGACGCTGACCACCCCGTACGGCTCCAGGACCGTGGCCGACGTGGCCCCGGGCAAGCAGGCCTACCAGTCCTTCAACGCGCGGGCCAAGCAGATCGGCGCGGGCAAGGCCACCGTCACGGGCACCTCGTTCATCAACGGCAAGAAGGTCACCACGTCCTACGAGGCCGACTACACCGCGACCAGCTGCGGCTGACCCGGCTTCGAAGCTCCCTCTTTCCTACGTGAATTCCTCCGGATCGGCACGGCCGCGCCTCGACCTCGACCCCCAGGTCGTATCCGCTGGCTCGCCGTCGGCATCACGGACCACCCCCCGCTCGCCTCGCCCAGGTGAGCGCCGTCCTCGATTGGGAACCATGACCGAGAAAAGCACTGATGTGACGCGACGCCTGCTGTCCCGGCGCGTCTTCGCCACCACCGCGGCGACAGCCGCCGTGATCGCGCCGTTCGCCGTGGCGAGCCAGGCAACCGCGCAATCACCCGAGAAGACCACAGGAAAGACCGCCGGCGAGCCGGGCGACGTCCGCCGCATCACCCTTTACGTGGACAACCTGCCGGACGGTCAGATGGGCTACGGCCTGGAGCCCGGCAAGCCCACGATCCCCGGCCCCCTCATCGAGATGATCGAGGGCGAGATCCTCGAGATCGAGCTGGTCAACAACACGGACGTCACCGCCAGCCTGCACGCGCACGGAGTCGACTATGAAACGACCAGCGACGGCACGCGGATGAACAACAGCGTGGTGGAGCCGGGAGGCCGGTACGTCTACACCTGGCGCACCCACATCCCGGCCGACCGCCCGGACGGCACCGTCGAACCCGGCAGCGCGGGCTACTGGCACTACCACGACCACGTCGTGGGGACCGACCACGGCACGGGCGGCATCCTGCGCGGACTCTACGGGCCACTGGTGGTACGCCGCACAGGCGACATACTCCCCGACAAGACCTTCACCGTCGTCTTCAACGACATGAAGACCAACAACCTCACCCCGGCGCCCGACTTCACCGCCAAGCTCGGCGAGCGGGTGGAGTTCGTCGTCATCGCCCACGGAAACTTCTTCCACACGTTCCACATCCACGGACACCGCTGGGCCGACAACCGCACCGGCATGCTGAAAGGCCCGCAGGACCCGAGCCGGATCATCGACACCAAGACAACAGGGCCCGCCGAGTCGTTCGGCTTCCAGGTCATCGCCGGTGAGCGCGTCGGCCCCGGAATGTGGATGTACCACTGCCACGTGCAGAGCCACTCCGACATGGGAATGGCCGGGATGTTCACGGTGACCGACGCGGACGGGAACGTGCCGGGCCACTCCATGGATGACATGTCAGGCCACTCCATGGATGACATGCCGGGCCACTCCATGAACGGCTCGTAACGGCGACGCCCCCATCCGTCCGAATGGGGGCGTCGGCTGGAAGCACTCCCTATGCCGTGAAGATCTCTTCCCTGGCCTGGTCGAGGGCGGCCAGGACGGCGCCGCGCAGCACCGGGTTGCCCTCCACCCGGCTGGTGACGACCTCGGGGCGGATCGGGCAGATGCGGGCCACGGCCTCCTCGACGCGGGAGGTGAGAGCGGCTCCCCCGGCCTGGCCCACCTCTCCGGCGAGCACCACGAGGCCGGGATCGAGGACCACGCACACCGACGCCACGCCGAGCGCCAGCCGGGAGGCGACCTCGTCGAGGAAGGGCTCCCCCTTCGCACCGGCGGCGACCGCCGCGGTCACGCATCCGGCGGCGCCGGCGCCGCGGAAGCCGTACTCCAGGGCGAGCTCGGTGACCGCCTCTGAGCTGACCAGCGACTGCAGGCCGCCGGCGAGGGAGGGCAGCCGTCCCGGCGTGGCCTTGACGTCCTCGGCGAGGGGGACGCCGGGCACCGGCAGGTACCCGATCTCCCCGGCGCTGCCCGACCGCCCCCGGTGCAGCCGCCCGCCGAGCACGACGGCCAGGCCGATGCCCCGGCCCACCCAGACCAGAACGAAGTCCTCCACCTCCTGGGCGGCGCCCTTCGCCTGCTCGGCGAGTGCGGCCAGGTTCACGTCGTTCTCGATGGTGACGTCGCGGCGCAGGTCCCGCGCCAGGGCCTCGTGGACGCCCTCGTGCCAGTGCGGTAAGTCGAAGGAGAACCGCACGTCGCCGGTGCGCGGATCCACCACCCCGGGCGTGCCGATCACGACGCCGCGCAGCCGTGACAGCGCCACCTTCGCCGAACGGCAGGCCTTCACCACGGCCGTGTGCACCAGGGAGACGGGGTCGTCGTGGTCGTCCGGCGAGGCCGTGACCTCCGCGACGACGTCGCCGTTGATGTCGGCGATCGCCGCGGTGACGGTCTGGGGGCCGACGTCGAGACCCGCGACGTACGCGCAGGAGGCGATCACGCCATAGAGCGCCGCGTTGGGGCCGCGGTTGCCCGCCTGCTCCCCCACGACCTCCACGAGGCCCCGCTCCTCCAGGCGCGCCAGCGTCTGGGACGCCGTGACCTTGGACAACCCCGTCAGCTCGCCGATCTGGCCGCGTGTCAGGGGACCCGAGGCCAGCAGCAGCTCCAGGGCCGCCCGGTCGTTGATCTCCCGGAGCAGCCTGGGCACGCCGGGACGCCGCACCATGCTCCTGCCTTCCATGGCCGCCCCCGTCGCGTTCTCGCGATCCCCGCCCGCGAAATGGTCAGCAAACTTTCCAGCTAGCTTAGCGAGCCCGCGAGGGGAGATCGCCTCCGCCGCGGCTCCTGGCCACGGCGGCGCCCCGGCGCCTGTCTTGGCGTCGCCGGGCTCGGGCGGCGCCCCGGCCTGATGGGAGACGTCACGGGGGCTCGTCGCCGCGCAGGGCCTCCCGCTCGCACACCTCGCCGAGGTCGGGCAGCCTGCGCATGCCGTACACGCTCCGGGCGGTGCGGGGGTTGGCGGCCAGCAGCTCCTCGTTGCGGGCGATGAAGGCCCAGTAACCGGAGGTGAAGGGGCACGCGTCGTCGCCCGTACGGCGTGCCGGGCGGTAGCGGCACCCGCCGCAGAAGTCGCTCATCCGGTTGATGTAGGCCCCGCCGGAGGCGTACGGCTTGGTGGCGAGCCGCCCGCCGTCGGCGTGCTGGGACATCCCCACGACGTTGGGGATCATGACCCAGTCGTAGCCGTCCACGAAGCACCGGTGGAACCACTCCGCCAGCTCGGCCGGGTCGAAGCCCCTCTGCAGGGCGTAGTTGCCGAGCACCATGAGCCGCACGATGTGGTGGGCGTAGCCGTGGTCGCGCACCTGGGCCAGCGCCCACGACAGGCAGCGGGCCTCGACCGCGTCGGCGTCCAGGTCCGCGAACCACCGGGGCAGCGGCGTGCGCGCGCCCAGCGCGTTGGAGTGCCGGTAGTCCGGGCCGAAGTGCCAGTACAGGTGCCAGATGTAGTCGCGCCAGCCGATGAGCTGGCGCACGTAGCCCTCGACGCTCGCGAGCGGCGCCCGGCCGGCGCGGTAGGCGTCCTCGGCGGCGCGCACGCACATCATCGGGTCCAGCAGGCCGAGGTTGATCGCGGGAGACAGCCTGCTGTGCGCCATGTCCGGGTCGGCGGCGAGCATGGCGTCCTGGTACGGGCCGAAGGAGGGCAGCCGGTGCCGCACGAAGTCCCGCAGGGCCGCGGCCGCCTCGGCGCGGGTGGCGGGGTGGGCGCGCGGGGCGTCGCGCCCCGCGAACCTCATCCCGCCGTCGCGCTCCCAGCGGTCGAGGTCGCGACGCACCTCCTCGTCGATCTCGTCCTCCTCCGGCCGCCAGGGGCGGGGAAGGCCGAGGTCGCCGGGGGGCGGCTCGCGGTTCTCCTGGTCGTAGTTCCACCGGCCGCCCGCCGGCTCGTCGCCGTCCATCAGCACGTCGAGGCGCCGCCGGGCGTCGCGGTAGAAGTCCTCCATCAGCAGCCGCCGCCTGCCTCGCCCGACCGTCCAGGCGGCGAACTCCTCCTGGGTGCTGGTGAAGCCCCTGGCGGGCAGCATCGCCACCCCCGGCAGGCCCTGGACGAACGCGACGGCCGCCTGGCTCGTGGGGTGGCACACGGTGAGAGGCCCGGCGACCCGGTCCAGCGCCTCGCGGTAGGTGCCGCTCTGGACGAAGACGGCCCGGTCCCCCAGCTCCGCCGCGCGGTGCCGGAGCGCGGAGAGCACCAGATGCGCCTTCTGCCGGTGGAAACGGCGCCGGCGCAGCACCGACCGGGCCTCGACCAGCACGACGGGCTGGTCGTCGCCGTCCAGGAAGTGATCGCCGAGCTGGTCGGCGAACAGCCATCTCCGGTCGTCTCCCATACTCGATTGTCGGACGGCGGGAGAGTGGGCTCCACAGGTGGGGGCACGTGTTTGACAGAGCCGTCATACCAATGCCAACCAGGCGGGATAATCGACAACATGCGACTTTCTGCCCGCGTCGACTACGCCCTCCGTGCCGCCGCCGAGCTCGCCGCCGCGGGTGAAGGACCCACCACGGTGGGGGAGCTGGCCAAGGGCCAGGAGATGCCCCCCAAATACCTCGAGAACATCCTGCTGCAGATGCGCCGGGCCGGCCTGGTCCGCGGCCAGCGCGGGCCGGAGGGCGGCTACGTCCTCGCGCGGCCCGCCAGCCAGATCTCCCTGGCCGACGTCATCCGCGCGGTCGACGGCCCGCTGGCCAACGTGCGCGGCGAGCGCCCGGAGCACGTGGGCTACCTCGGCGCCGCCCAGGCCCTCCAGCAGGTGTGGATCGCGCTGCGAGCGAGCGAGCGGGCCATCCTGGAGGAGGTCAACCTGGAGCAGATCGCCAAGGGCGAGCTGCCCCCCCGGGTGACCGAGCTGTCCTCCGACCCGTCGGCGTGGGACTCGCACACGCCGGTCTGAGTGCCCCATGCCCGAAGGCGACGCCGTCTACCGGACCGCGAAGCGGCTGAGGAAGGCCCTCGACGGCCGGACGCTCACGCGCAGCGACTTCCGGGTGCCCCGCCACGCCACCGCCGACCTGCGAGGCCGGGAGGTGCTGACCACGCTCTCCCGTGGCAAGCACCTGCTCACCCGGGTGGAGGGCGGCCTCACGGTGCACACGCACCTGCGGATGGACGGCAGCTGGCAGGTGAGCCCCGCAGCCCACGGCGCCGCCCGGAGCACAGCCCAGAGCGCGGGCCGGTACGCCGGCCGGCGGGCCGGGGGCGACGTGGTGCGGCTGATCCTCGCCAACGCCGAGTGGCAGGCGGTCGGGATCAGGCTGGGAATGGTGGACCTGGTGCGGACGGACCGCGAGGATCGGGTCGTCGGGCATCTGGGGCCGGATCTGCTCGGGCCCGACTGGGACCCGGCGCTCGCGGCGCGGAACCTGGCGGCGAACGGCGGGCGCACCATCGGGGAGGCGCTGCTGGACCAGCGCGATCTGGCGGGCATCGGCACGATCTGGCGGGCCGAGACGCTCTTCGCCGCGCGCATGTCGCCCTGGCGGCCGGTGGGCTCGATCCCGCGCGAGGACCTGGAGGCCCTGGCCACGCTGGCGCACGACCTCATGGACGCGAGCAAGGACGCCCCGATGCCGGTCACGACGGGCGACGCCCGCCCGGGGCGCTCACTGCTGGTGTACGGCAGGGCACACCGCCCCTGCCGTCGTTGTGGAACCCTTGTCAGTAGTGGCGATATGGGTGCACAACCGTATGAACGGCTGATCTACTGGTGCCGCTCGTGCCAACCGGCTTAGGCGGCGACCATGTCCTTGACCTCGGGGAAACCGTCGAACTCCGGGCCGGCCGGGACGGTCTCAGCGATGGGAATGCGCTCGTGTTCGGGCATGTCGGCCAGCACCGGGGCGGCCTGCAGCTCGGCGAGCGCGAACTGGTCGGACACCTCCCGCAGGACCTGTGAAAGCGGCACGCCCAGCGCACCGCAGATCGAGGCGAGCAGCTCGGACGAGGCTTCCTTCTGACCGCGTTCCACCTCGGACAGGTATCCGAGTGAGACGCGTGCCAAGGTGGAGACTTCGCGAAGGGTGCGATTCTGCCGCACCCTCAGCCGCCGCAGTACGTCACCGAGCAGCTGACGCAGCAGGATCATGTGTCGCTCCCTCCCCGATGGGGGCGCCTTCACGACGCCTCGCACGGTGGGCTCTTGTCGCCCCTTCTTCGAACGCCCTTCGTACATACTCCTCGCCGTCATCATTGGATCGCTCGGCCCCTTCGCCGGGCGTGCGCCAGACTTGCTCCTCGCCAATGGCTCACGGACCTCACTCACAGCTCCACCGTACCTGTAGAGGGCGACACCGCGGCAGACCGTGGCGAGCATGTTCGCTGGGGACGTAACGCGGTAATCACCCGGAATGTTCCCCCAAATTTGCCTCCAGCACACCTCTCAGCAGGCCCAAAGCCTCCTCGCACGTCTCTCGCCTGATCTTCTCGCGGTCTCCCGTGAGGCTGAGGTCGCGGTGCCAGAGGCGGTCACCGGGCCCGCAGACGGCGATATGGACCGTGCCGACCGGCTTTCCGTCCTGGGGGTCGGGGCCGGCGACGCCGGTGACCGCCAGGCCGTAGTCGGACTTCGTGACGGCGCGCACTCCGGCCGCCATCGCCGCGGCGACGTCCGGATGGACCGCCCCCTCGCGGTCCAGCAGGCCGGACGGCACGTCCAGCAGGCTGGCCTTGAGGTCGGTCGCGTAGGCGACGACGCCGCCGCGGAAGGCGGCCGAGGCCCCCATGGGGACCGTCATCGTGGCGCCGATCAGCCCGCCCGTGAGCGACTCGGCCACCGCCATCGTCGATCCCTGGCGGACCAGCAGCGACAGGATGTGCGCCGCGACGCCCCTCATCGCCCGATCACCCCCCGCCGGGCCGTCGTTCGGCCCGCGCCCTCATGGCGACCTGCCTCAGCCGGACAGCGCGGACCACGTAGTCGAGGCCCGTGACCACCGTGACGATCAGTGCCAGGCCCATGGCGACCCATCTGACCGGCTCGGGCATGGGCGGCAGCATGTAGAACGCGATCGCCGCGATCTGCAGGACCGTCTTGACCTTGCCGCCGTAGCTGGCCGGGATCACCCCGTGCCGGATCACGAGGAACCGCAGCAGCGTGACCCCCGCCTCGCGGGCGAGGATCGTCACGGTGACCCACCAGGGGATCTCGCCGAGGTACGACAGGCTGACCAGCGCCGCGCCGATCAGCGCCTTGTCCGCGATGGGGTCGGCGATCTTGCCGAAGTCGGTGATCAGGCCGTACTTCCTGGCCAGCCAGCCGTCGAGCTGGTCGGTGAGCGACGCGAGCAGGAAGACGCCCAGCGCGGCGATCCGCCAGTTCGTCCCGTCCACGAACAGGAAGGCGGTGAAGACGGGGACGATCGCCAGCCTGGCGATGGTCAGCGCGTTCGCGATGTTCCAGGTGCTCACGCGCGCCACGGCCTGCTGCGCGGCGGAGCCGGGCTGAGGCGGTGGAGCCTGCGGGACCGTCCCGGCAGCGGGCCCGGCGGCCGCGGTCGCGACCGGCGGGGCCAGCGGGCCCTGCACGACCTCGGCCGCCGCCTCCATCTGGGGCTCGCCGCGCTCGGTCATGTGCCGGCCTTGATCCGCGCGATGAGGTCGACCCCCTCGGAGTCGACCGCGACCGCCTGGACGATCTGGCCGGGCACCAGGCCGATCCCCTGGACGGTGACCGAACCGTCCACCTCGGGGCCCTGGTGCGCCGCACGGCCCTCGTAGCCGCCGTCACCGAGGTCCTCCTCGATGAGCACGTCCAGGACGGCGCCGATGCGCTCCTCGGCCCGCTGGGCGGTCAGTTCCTCGGCGAGCTCGGTCAGCGTGGCGACCCGCTCGTCGATCGTGTCCTGGTCGAGCTTGCCGTCGAAGCCGTACGCCTCGGTGCCGTCCTCGTCGGAGTAGCCGAAGACGCCGACGACGTCGAGCCTGGCCTCCTGGATGAAGCCCACCAGCTCGCCGAACTCGGCCTCGGTCTCCCCCGGGAAGCCGACGATGAAGTTGGACCGCACACCAGCCTCGGGGGCCCGCTCACGGATCTGGGCCAGCAGGTCGAGGAAGCGCCGCGGGTCGCCGAAGCGCCGCATCCGCCGCAGCACCGTCCCGCTCGCGTGCTGGAACGACAGGTCGAAGTACGGCGCGACGCCCTCGGTGGCGGCGATCACGTCGAGCAGGCCGGGGCGCAGCTCGGCCGGCTGCAGGTAGCTCACCCGGACCCGCTCGATCCCCTCGGTCGCGGCCAGCTCGGGCAGAAGGCCCTCAAGCGCCCGCAGGTCGCCCAGGTCCTTGCCGTACGACGTGGAGTTCTCGCTGACGAGCACGAGCTCCTTGACGCCCTCTCCGGCGAGCCACCGGGCCTCGGCGAGCAGGTCCTCAGGGCGCCGGGAGACGTACGAGCCGCGGAATGAGGGGATGGCGCAGAACGTGCAGCGGCGGTCGCAGCCGGACGCGAGCTTGAGCGAGGCGACCGGCCCCCCGGTGAGCCGCTTGCGCAACGTCCGCGGCCCGCTGGCCGGCGCGATCCCCTCAGGAAGCCGGTCGCCGGTGCCGTGGCCCGGGATGTGGGCGTGCGCGGCCGACCGGTCGACCGGCGAGATCGGCAGCAGCGTCCGGCGGTCGCGCGGCGAGTGCGGCGCCAGCGGGCGGCCCGCCAGCACGTCGTCGAGACGCTCCCCGATCTCCGTGTAGTCGTCGAAGGAGATCACGGTGGCCTCGGGCAGCGCGTCGGCGAGCTGCCCGCCGTACCGCTCGGCCATGCAGCCCGCCGCCACCACCTTGGCGCCGGAGTCGGCCGCCGCCAGCAGCTGGTCGATCGAGTCCTTCTTCGCCGAGTCGATGAAGCCGCAGGTGTTGACGACGATGACGTCCGGGTCGTCGTCGCCCGTGCGCCACCCGGCGGCCTCGAGCCGCGCGGCCAGCTCTTCGGAGTCGACCTCGTTGCGAGCGCAACCCAGCGTGATCAGCGATACGGTTCGGCGAGAAGACATGATGCGACTACGGTATCGGCAGTCGGTGATTAACGGGGACTCGGGCCACCGGCCGCGAACGTGCGCCGCACCGTCTGCCCGTCCTTGCCCGGGATTCCGAGGTCCTTTCCGTTGACCTCCAGCCGGACGGCCCCCGCGTCACCGAAGACCACCTTCATCCGATTCTTCGCCTTCCAGGTGGTGGTCTTCCCCTCCGTCAGGGTCCCCTGGAACAGCGGGTGGCCCTTGCCGTCCTTGATGTAGATCCAGGACGGCTTCCGCGCGAAGACCTTGAGAACGACGAGGTCCGCCGCGGGCCGGGCGGCCTCCGTGTCCCTGGCCTTCGCGTGGTGCGGGACGCCCACCGGCAGCTTCACCGCCGTCTCGTCGGCCTTGCCGCCGGAGCCCCCGATGAGCCGGACGAGCACGAACACCACGACGAGCGCCAGGGCGACCGCCGCCACCCTCATCCAGTTGGGCGTCCGGCGGCCCTGGCCGCGCAGGGCGGGGTCGATCGCGAAGACCGCGGCCGCCCGCAGCGGCGGCCGCGAGGCGCCGTGCGTCTCGTCGTACTCCCGGACCACCGCCTCCGGCTCCAGGCCGAGCGAGGAGGCGAGGGCCCGGATGTGCCCCCGCGTGTAGAAGTCGCCCCCGCACACCGAGAAGTCGTCCCGCTCGATGCCCTCGATGATCGCTTCACGGATCCGCGTGCGGTCACTGAGCTGAGCGACGCTCAGCTGAGCCCGCTGCCGTGCCTCCGACAATGCAGCGCCAACGCTCATTTGGTCAGGCCCCCCTGTCCGAGCTTCCGCTCGTCCCACATTGCGTAGTTAGTCACATTCAATCAGTAACTGACTACGAACGGTACCCGGGGGCCCACTCAGAGCGACGGAGAATCCGGGAGGCCTAGCGGCGCAGGGGTTTCAGCGCCAGGTAGAGAGCGGCTGAGATCACGAAGCCCACCTCGAAGGCGATGTCGCCGACCTGGGGAACCCGCGCGGGGACCAGCCCGACATACTGCTCCTGGTTGGAGAACAGCCAGACCGACAGCACCACGCCGACGACCATCGCGATCGGCCCCGCCCAGTTGGCGTGCCGCCGGTCGAACATCAGCGGCTCGGCCTCCCGGATGTCGCGGCCCCGCCGCAGCCACATGTCGGTCAGCACGACCCCCAGCCAGGGCCCGATCCAGTACGCGATGACCAGGAGGAACGCCTCGTACTTGTGACCGGCGTCATCGAGGCCCGACAGGGCGACGAGGAAGCCCGCCACGCCGCAGGCGAGCGCCGTGATCGCCCTGCGCATGGTCAGCGGCAGCCGTACGCCGAGGGCGAGCAGGGACATCGCGCCCGAGTAGACGTTGAGCGCGTTGGCCGAGACGGCGCCGAGCGCGATCGCGAGCAGCGTGAAGTCGGCCACCAGCGTGGGCAGATGCCCGGTGAACGCGGACGTGGGCTGCCCGAGGGCGTCGCCGCCCGCGATGGTCACCGAGGCCGCGCCCACGACTTCCAGGATCACGCAGGACACGAAGACGCCCAGGCCGGCCGACAGGCCCACGGCCCGCTTGCTCGCGTCCGGCGGCAGGTAGCGGGTGTAGTCGGCGGCGTACGGGTTCCACCCGGCGGCGTAGCCGAAGGTGGCGCCCACGGTGAGCAGGAAGCCGCCGAGGCCGCCGCCGGTCCCGGCGAACCCCGGCTGCGCCTTGGACAGGATGATGACCGACGCGACCGCGAAGATCACCGCCAGCACCGGGAACGCGTACCGTTCGAAAGCCTGCACGAGGTTGTGCCCGAAGAAGCCGAGCGCGACCATGACGGCGACCACGATGAGCAGGCAGGCCCAGCCCGGCAGCCCGGTCAGGGTGTTCAGCGCGAGCGCTCCGCTGACGCTGTTGACGGCGAACCAGCCGACCCCCGCCGCGACCGAGTTGAACGCCGACGGGATGACGTTGCCCCAGTAGCCGAACGGGAGCCTGCCGAGGACCATCTGCGGCAGGCCCGCCGACGGCCCCCGCGCCGACAGCACGCCGTGCGCGACCGCGCCGAGGCCGGTGCCCAGGACCACCGCGAGGACCGCCTGCCAGAAGCCGAGGCCGAACGCCCCGACGGCGAGCACCCCCAGGAAGATCGTCGCGAATTCCAGGTTGGGGGAGGTCCACGTCCAGAAGAGCTGGCGCGGCCTGCCGTGGCGCTCGCCGAGGGGGATGAACTCGATGCCGCCGGGCTCCACCGCGGCGACCTTGTCGCCGTACCGGCCCTCGCGTACGGCGACGTCGGGGGGTTCCAGAACTGTCATAGCGTGATCGCCTTCAGCTTGTCGAGGAGGTAGTCGGACGCGCGTACGGGCTCGTAGGAGACCCGCCCGATCGGCGGGCCGAGGGACTCGACCTCGGCGAGCGGGTTGCACTCGTAGAAGTAGATGAGGGAGATCAGCTCCTCGTCGGGAGCCGAGGGATCGGGCGGCAGCACCCGGTGCCGCGTCGAGCGCCAGCGGTCGCCGGTCCAGCGGGCCAGCAGGTCCCCGATGTTGATCGTGAAGGAGCCGGGCACGAACGGGGCGTCGATCCACTCCCCGTCCAGCGTGAACACCTGAAGGCCGCCGACGCCCATCTGGCGGTCGAGCACGGTGACGGTGCCGAAGTCGGTGTGCGGGCCGATCCGGAACTGGCCCGGCTCCGGCTCCCCCACCTGCGACAACGGCGGATAACGGTTGATGTTCATCGTGTACGAGGGGTGGTCGGCCCGGGACGTGAAGAAGTCGCTCTCGACGCCGAGGGCGGCCGCGCAGATCACCAGCAGCTCGTCGGCGAGCGCCCGCATCCGGGCGAGGTAGCCGGTGAGCAGCGGCTCCAGCTCGGGGACCTCGGAGGGCCACACGTTCGCCGGGAACCACTCGGCGTCGATCTCCGGATGGCCGATCGGCAGGTCCGCGCCGACCGCGAAGGTCTCCTTGAGGTCGGGCGGCGTCGGGGTGCCCTCGGCGTAGCCGTTGGCCTCGACGCCCGGTGGCAGCCAGCCCCGCTCCCCCACCGTCGCGGCGTACCGGTCCTTGACCTGCGGCGGCAGCGCGAAGAACCGCCTCGCCGCCGCGCGCACCTCCTCCCGCAGAGCCTCGGGCACACCGTGCCCGGTGACCAGCAGGAAGCCGACCTCACGCAGCGCCGCGTCGACCCGCGCGGCCACCTCCGCCCGGCCGGCCGCGCCTGCTTCGAACCACGGGGCGAGATCGACCACTGGCACGGATCTCATGCCTCATCTCCAATGTCCTCGTTCCACACGGACGGCTTCGCGGCGATGAACCCGGTCATGAGCTCCACGCACTCGGCCGAGTCGAGCACCAGGACGTCCACGCCGTGCTCGGACAGCCAGTCGTGCTGGCCCATGAACGTGCGGCACTCGCCGACGACCAGCCGCGGGATGCCGAACTGGCGGATCAGGCCGCTGCAGTACCAGCACGGCGACAGCGTCGTCACCATGATCGTGTCGCGGTAGCCCCCCGGCCGGCGGCCGGCGTTCCTGAAGGCGGCCGTCTCGCCGTGGAGCGACGGGTCGCCGTCCTGCACGCGTCGGTTGCGCCCACGGCCGAGCAGCCGGCCGTCCGCCGAGAACAGCGCCGCCCCGATCGGGACGCCCCCCTCCGCGTACCCCGCCCTGGCCTCTTCCAGCGCCACCTCGAGCATCGTGACGGCGCTGACAACGTCGCTGGTCATGCGCTCACTATCTCGCCGGGGAGGGTCTTCGGGAACGGGCAGAACGTCCGTACTATGGCCACCTCAGACGGACAATCCGTACAGGGGTGCGCCGATGCCGCTGACGTTGCGCGAGCTGCTCTCCTTCGACGTGCTGAGGGAGGCCCGGCCCGAGATCCTCGCCGGGGACGCGGCACTGGACCGGGTGGTCCGCTGGGTGCACTCCAGCGAGATCTACGAGATCGGGCCGCTGCTCACCGGCGGGGAGCTGCTGCTGACGACCGGGCTCGGGCTGGCCGGCACGGACGCCGGGGCGCGCCGCCACTACCTCAGGGAGATCGCCGGGCGAGGGGTGGCGGGGGTCGCGCTGGAGCTGGGCCGCACGTTCCCCGAGACGCCGCGCGAGCTGGTCGAGGAGGCCCGCAGGCAGGAGCTGCCGTTCATCGCGCTGCACGCGGTCGTGCCGTTCATCCGGATCACCGAGCACGTCAACACGCTCATCGTCGACTACGCGGGGCGGCGGCTGCGGCTGGGCGACTCGGCCACCCGTGCGCTCAACGAGGCCCTCATAGCCGGGGCCGGAGTCTCCGGCGTCCTCGCCACCGGCGCGGAGGTCGTCGGCGCCCCGCTGATGCTGCTGTCGAACAGCGGCGCGCTGGTGGCCGCGCACGGCGTGGACGGCGACAGGGACGCCTGGCGCGCCGCCGAGCGGGGCGCCTGCGACTGCCCGGTCACCCTGCACGGGCAGCCCTGGGGGCGCCTGGTCGCCGGGCCCGGGTCCGCGCTGCGCGAGGAGGACCTGGCGACGGCGCTCGAACGGACGGCGGTCGCCCTCGCCCTGGCGATGCTCCGCACCGGCAGCCCGCCCAGCGAGCGCGACCATCAGGCCTCCGCCCTGCTGCGCGACCTGATCGAGGGCGCTGCCGAGGCCGACTCGCCGGTCCGCGCGGTGATCGCCGGTTTCCACCCCGGGCCCGGCCACCTCCTCGTCGGCGTGGCGGTGGACTCGCTGGAGACCGCGCCGGCGCTGGCCGTCATCGACCGGGCGGCCCACATCCTCCACACCACGGCCCTGCGCGGCCGGGTGTCGGGGCTGGTGCTGGGCGTGCTCGCCGTGCCGAGGGCCGTCGCCGACGCGGTCGGCGCGGCGTCCCAGGCGCTGGAGGAGGCTCTGAAGCGGCTGAGCGCGCCGCAGATCCGGGTCGCGGTGGGGCACCCGGCGTCCGACCTCGGCGAGCTGGGCGGCTCGCTGCGCGACGCCCGGGCCGCCCTCGGGCTCCGCCAGGGCACCCGCCTGGTCACCACCCGCGCGCTCACCCTGGAGCTGGAGCTGGTCAGGCAGGGGGACGGCAGGCACGCGGCGGAGGTGGCCCGCCGGACCATCGGCCCGCTGCTCGACTGGGACGCCGCCCACCGCACCGACCTGGCCGGCACGCTGGAGGTCTTCCTGCTGCACGGATGCAGCGCGACCCGGGCGTCCGCCGTGCTCCACCTCGGCCGCCAGTCGTTCTACCAGAGGCTGCAGCGGATCGAGGCGCTGCTGGGCTACCCGGTGACCGAGCCGGACGTCCACGCGGCGCTGCTGCTCGCCACCGCGGCCCACCGAGTCTCCTCCCGCTGACCGGCGCTGGGATCAGCCGCCGCGCAGGTCGGCCAGCAGGCCGGGCAGCTCGTCGGGCTTGACCAGCACCTCGCGGGCCTTGGAGCCCTCGCTCGGCCCGACCACCTGGCGGCTCTCCAGCAGGTCCATCAGCCGCCCGGCCTTGGCGAAGCCCACCCGCAGCTTGCGCTGGAGCATCGAGGTCGAGCCGAACTGCGTCGACACGATCAGCTCGGCGGCCTGGATCATCAGGTCGAGGTCGTCGCCGATCTCCTCGTCGACCTCCCGCTTGGCGGCGGCGGGTGCGGCGACGTCCTCGCGGTACTCGGCCTGCATCTGGGCCTTGCAGTGCGCGACCAGCTCCGCGATCTCCTTCTCGGAGATGAACGCGTTCTGCAGGCGCATCGGCTTGCTCGCGCCCATCGGCAGGAACAGCGCGTCGCCCTGCCCCACCAGCTTCTCGGCGCCCGGCTGGTCGAGGATGACCCGGGAGTCGGCCAGCGACGAGGTCGCGAACGCCAGCCGGGACGGCACGTTCGCCTTGATGAGGCCGGTCACGACGTCGACGGACGGCCGCTGCGTGGCGATGACCAGGTGGATTCCGGCGGCCCGGGCGAGCTGGGTGATGCGGACGATGGAGTCCTCCACGTCGCGCGGCGCGACCATCATCAGGTCGGCCAGCTCGTCGACGATCACCAGCAGGTACGGGTACGGCTGGTAGACGCGCTCACTCCCGGGCGGGGGCACCAGCTTCCCCGCGCGTACGGCCTTGTTGAAGTCGTCCACGTGGCGGAAGCCGCTGGCCGCCAGGTCGTCGTAGCGGCGGTCCATCTCCCCCACGACCCATTCGAGGGCCTCGGCGGCCTTCTTCGGGTTCGTGATGATCGGGGTGATCAGGTGGGGGATGCCCTCGTAGGTGTTGAGCTCGACCCGCTTGGGGTCCACGAGCACCATGCGGACCTCGTCGGGCGTGGCCCGCAGGAGGATCGAGGAGATCAGCCCGTTGATGCAGGTCGACTTGCCCGCGCCGGTGGCGCCGGCGATCAGTATGTGCGGCATCTTGGCCAGGTTGGCCACTATCGTGCGGCCTTCGACGTCCTTGCCGAGGCCCACGATCATCGGGTGGTGGTCGGCCTGCGCCACCTGCGACCGCAGGACGTCGCCGAGGGAGACCAGGTCCTTGTCGGTGTTCGGGATCTCCACCCCGATCGCCGACTTCCCGGGGATCGGGGACAGGATCCGCACGTCGGCCGACTTCACGGCGTAGGCGATGTTCCTGGTCAGCGCGGTGACCTTCTCCACCTTCACCGCCGGGCCGAGCTCGATCTCGTAGCGCGTCACCGTCGGGCCCCGGGTGAACCCGATCACCTGCGCGTCGATGCCGAACTGCTCCAGCACGCTGGTCAGCGCGTTCACCACGATCGTGTTCGCCTTGGTCTGCGGCTTGGGCGCGGTGCCCGGCCGCAGCACGTTCAGGTCGGGCAGCGTGTACGGCCCGGACTGCGCGGACAGCACGAGCTGCTCGACCTTGCGCGGCGCCGGGGTGGGCAGCGGCGGCTGGAGGGGCCCCTTGGACGGCGCCTCCGCCGGGTCCGGCACCGGCGCGTCGAGCACCGCGTCCGGGTCGCCCGGGAGGTCGTCCACCAGGCCGGGAACGATCTCCGGCGAGTGGTCCTTCTCCGACAGGACGGGCGTGTCGTACGGCTTGACGTGGTCGCCGACCTCGCGGCCGTCCGCGCCGTCCTTCTTCTTCGGCCGCTTCCTGAGCGGGCTCTTCTGCGGCGCGGCGGCGCCCTGCCCCTCCTCCGGCCGCTGGAACAGCATCTGCCTGATCTCGGCGAAGCGCTCGGGGATCCGGTGGACCGGGGTCGCGGTGATGACCAGCAGGCCGAACCCGGAAAGCAGCAGGAGCAGCGGGATCGTGATGAACGCCGGCAGGATGCTCGACGGCGGCGCGGAGACGATGAACCCGACCATCCCGCCGGCCGCCGACACGGCGGTCATGCCGTCGTTCGGCCCGCCCGACGGGTACGGCGTGCCGTGCGCCACGTGGACGACTCCGAGGAGGCCGGCGAGCAGCGCGGTCCAGCCGATGCCCATGCGGCCGGTCTCGGCGTTCTCGTCGGGATGCCGCAGCAGCCGCCAGGCCAGCAGCCCGAGGAACACGGGGACGGCCCAGGTCAGCGACCCGACCGTGCCGCGCACCACGGCGTCGACGAACTGGGCCACGCCGGTCTTGGTCTCCCGCCAGGTCATGGCGGCGAGCACGATGCCGCCCGCGAGGACCGACAGGCCGATCCCATCGCGGCGGTGCACCGGGTCGAGGTCGCGCGCGCCCTGGCCGAGGGCGCGTGCCGCTCCCCCGATGCCGTGCGCGAGCAGCAGCCACAGGCCGATGACCAGCTTGCCGATCATCAGGAAGACCCAGCTGATCGGATCCTGGCCGGTCGCGACGGGACGCCTGGCGGGACGCCCGGCGGAACGTCCGGAGGCAGGCCGGGGAGTCGCCCTGCCCCGGGAGCCCGCGGGGGGGCGCTTCGCGGATGCCGGACGGGACCCGGAGCGCGGCGTCGGGCGCTTACCGGACCCCGATCCGGACGTACGGGTGGCCATGATGGCGAAGTTACCCCGGAGGCGGGCCGAAATGGGGTAGGCACGCCGGAGCCGCCCATACCCCGCCCGTACGCCACAGGCCGGCGGGCGTGTTCAGTAGGCGTGTTCAGTAGGTGTGCTCAGTAGGCGCGGCGTGACCGCATCGCCGACCGCTCGACCCGGTCCCTGGCCTCCAGGAGGCAGGCGGCGATGTCCCTCTCCCGCTCGGGCGTGAGCCGCGGGATCGGCACCGAGCAGCTGATGGCGTCGCGGGGCGGGTCGCTGATGTGCACGGCGACGCCGAAGCAGCGCAGCCCCTCGGTGTTCTCCTCGCGGTCGACGGCGTAGCCGCGCTTGCGCACCCGCCGCAGGTCGACGAGGAGCTGGTCGGCGTCCACGATCGTGTGCCGGGTCAGCGAGGGCAGCTCGGGGGGCAGCAGTGCCCGCACCTCCTGCTCGTCCCGCGTGGCCAGGATCGCCTTGCCGAGGGAGGTGGTGCTGGCCGGCAGCCGTCGGCCCACCCGGGAGAACGGCCGCAGGTAGTGGCGGGAGGCCCGGGTGGCCAGGTAGACGACGTCGAAGTGGTCGAGCCGCGCGAGGTGGACGGTCTCCCCTGTGGCCTCGGCCAGCCAGTCGAGGGCGTCGTGGGCGAGCTGCACCACGGGGTCGCCGTCGATGTAGGTGGCGCCGACGAGCAGGGCCCGCATGCCGATCCGGTAGAGCGTCCCGGTGACGTCGGTCTCGATCCAGCCGAGGTCGACGAGGGTGCGCAACAGTGCGTGCAGGCTGCTCTTGGGATAGCCGAGCTTGCCCTGCAGGTCGGTGAGGCTGTGCAGCCCGGGATACTGCGCGAAGAAGTCGAGCAGCTCGACCGTCCGCAGTGCCGACTTCACGTGCGGCACGGGTTCCGCCATGGTGTTACCTCCCTGACCCGCCTGTTCCGCCTCCTATTGTGAGCCGGTTTCCCTCTGGGCAGCCGCTCCTATTGTGGACCTGTTTCCCAGGTGGCGGCCGTCCGGGCGGCGATGTAGTCGTGATCGAGATCGTCGCCCAGGCCCGGCCGCTCCGGCATCGCGACCATGCCGCCGGCCAGCGGGTCCACGATGGACCGCAGATGCGGCGGCGGGGTGTCGTAGTCGGAGTGCGGGTGCAGCAGGCCGCGCTCGTACCAGTGACCGCACCGGGTGGCGCCGATCACCGCGAGCGCGCCCGGCCCGTTGCCGTGGATCTCGCACTCCATGCCGAACGACTCGGCCAGATGGACGGCCTTGAGCGCCGGGATGATCCCTCCGGAGCCGACGACGCCGACGCGCAGGATGTCGCACGCCCCCGCGGCCACCCACTCCGCGCGGGCCATGTGCTTGCCCCAGGAGGTCTCCGGGCCGAGGATCGGCGTCCGCAGCTGGTCGGCGAGCCACCGGTACGACTGCACCGACGCCTCCTCCATCGGCTCCTCGTACCAGGCGAAGGCGAGCTCGTCGAGCGCGCGGCCCAGTGTGAGCGCCTCGGAGCGCGAGTACCAGTGGTTGCTGTCGAGCATGAGCGCGACGTCCGGGCCGACCGCCTCGCGGACCGCCGCGCAGGCCTCGATGTCGCGGGCCACGCCGTACGGCATGGGCGGCATCCAGGTGTGCAGCTTGATGGCGCGGTAGCCGCGCGACACCAGCTCCTTGGCGAACGCGGCGTAGTCCTCGGCGGTGGCGAGACCGCCCGGGATGTCGTCGCCGCACATGGTGCTCGCGTACGCGGGCACCCGCGACCGGGCGCCGCCGAGCAGCTTCCACACGGGCACGCCGAACCTGCGCCCGGCGAGGTCGTGCAACGCCTGGTCGGCCGCGCTGAGCGCGCGGTCGGACAGGTTGCCCTGGGCGCCGCGCTGGCGGCGGGCGATCGCGTGCCAGAGGCGCTCACGGTCGAGGGCGTCCTCGCCCAGCAGCGCCGGGCCGATGTGCCCCCTGATCACGGTCTCCCGGACGGTGTCCGGCTGGGTGAGGCAGTGGCCGCTCGCCCCGTCGCTGTCGGTGACCGTGAGCAGGGCCTCCTGGACCTGTCTCGGCGGGCCGGGGTGCCGGTGCCCGTGCCCGTCCACCACCGACCTGGTGACCGTGGTGAAGACCGTGACGCTGACGCGTTCGACGACCGCCATCGGCTCGTCCCTTCTGCTGTCCGCCCGCTGCCGGGCCGCCGTCCGGGAGGGCCGGTGCGAGGTCAGGAACGCACCGGCCCGGTCCGGGGAGGTCAGCCGCCGTGCGCCTTCTTCCACTCGGCCTGCGCGTCGGTCAGCTTCTGCGCCAGGGTGTCGAGGAACTCCTGGGGCTTCATCTGGCCGAGCAGCACCTTCTGGAAGAGCGGCTCGGTGTCGGCCTTGGTGATGGAGGAGAACTGCGGCAGGTAGTAGGGCGGCGAAACCACGGCGGTGGCGGGGTCGTTGAGGGTCTCCACGGCCGTCTTCAGGTGCGGCAGCCCGGACACCCACGAGTCGTTCTGGGCGTCGGTGTTGGCCGGGATCTGGCCCGTCTTGGAGTTCCAGAAGCTGTTGCTCTCCTGGGAGACCAGGAACTCGACGAACTTCCAGGCGGCGTCCTTGTGCTCGCTGCTCTTGAAGACGGCGAAGCCGTCGACCGGGTTGGCGACCACCGTGTGCTTGCCGGTGGGGCCGGGCGGCAGCGCGAACGCGCCGATCTTGTCGGCGCCGTGCGCCTCGACGTGGTCGTTGTACGAGCCCAGGTTGTGGTGCATCATCGCGATCTTCCCGGTGCCGAACTGGGCGACCATCTTCGGGAAGTCGTTGGTCACGTCGGCCTCGGGCGTGTCCTTCTTGTACAGCCCGGCCATCCTGGTGAGGAACTCGACGTTCTTCGGGTCGTTGACCGTGCTCTTGCCCGTGGAGTCGAAGAACTCGGTGAGCCCGGAGTAGGAGTACATCTCCGCCAGGATCTGGAAGATGGAGCCCGCCCCGCCGCGGATCGTGTAGCCGTACTCGTCGGGGGCCTTGGTGAGGCTGTCGGCGTCGGTGAAGAACTCGTCCCAGCTCTTCGGCGGCTCCTTGAGCTTGTCCTTGAGGTACCAGATGACGTCCATGTTGGAGGTGTTCGGCACGACGTAGAGCTTGCCGTCGGGCACGGTCTTGCGTACCGAGTCGAGCATGGGCGTGGCGAGCTTGCCGTTCACCGCGCTCTTGCCCAGCCAGTCGTCGGCCGGTTCGAGGGCCTGCTGGCCCACCAGGTTCGCCAGGTAGGAGGTCGTCACCCCGCCGACGTCGGGGGTGTCCCCGCCCGCGATGGCCGTGTCGTACTTCTGCTGCACCGAGGCGATCGGCACTCCGACGTACTCGACGTGGATCGAGGGGTTGGCCTTCTCGAACCGCTTGATCAGCTCCTGGTAGATCGGGGTGCGGGTGCCCCCGTTGTTGTCCCAGAACGTGATCGTGGTCTTGCCGGACTCCTCCGATCCGGAGCCCGATCCGCAGCCGGCGGCGGCCAGGGCGAGGGCGGCGAGCGCCGCCCCGGCCATTCTCATCTTCATGGGTTCCTCCTGGGGGGTGCTATCCCTTGACCGCGCCGGCGCTGATGCCGTGCACGAGATAGCGCTGGACCACTGCGAACACGCAGACCACCGGCAGGGCGGCGACGACGCCCCCCGCCGCGAGAGCCCCGAAGTCGGCGCTGTACTCCCCGATGGTGTAGCTGAGCCCGACGGGGATGGTGAAGCTGTCCTGCCGGCTGACGAACATCAGCGCGAACAGGAAGTTGTTCCAGGTGTGGATGAAGGCGAACGAGCCCACGGCGATCAGCCCCGGCCGCAGCTGGGGCAGCACGACGGCCAGGAAGGCCCGCAGCCGCGTGCAGCCGTCGACCATGGCGGCCTCCTCCACGGAGAACGGCACGGCGGTGACGAACCCGCTCATCAAGATGATGGACAGCGGCAGGTTGAACACCGTGTCGGCCACGATCAGGCTGCCCAGGCTGTTGATCAGGTGCAGCGTCTTGAAGATCGTGAACAGCGGGATGAGCATCATGGCGCCGGGGATGAACTGGGTGCAGAGCAGCACGACCATGAAAAGCGTCCGCCCGCGGAACCGGTAGCGCGACAGCGCGTAGCCGCCCATGACCGCGAGCACGGTCGTGACGAACAGCGACCACAGGCCCACGACCACGCTGTTGCGGAAGAACACGGCGTACCCGAGGTCGTTCCACACCGTGGCGAAGTGGTCGAAGGTGATCGGCCACGGCACCGGGGTGGTCGAGCCGGCGGGCCGCAGGGCGAAGACGAGCATCCAGTAGAACGGCACGAGGGTGAAGACGAGGTACAGCCCGAGGGGCAGGTAGAGCCGCAGCACCCGGCCGCGGTCCCGCCTGGGCCGCCCGCGCGTCCCGGCCGGAAGCGCGGGCGATCGCGGCCGGCTGATGACGTCGGCGCTCATGTCCGCCGCTCCCCTCCTCGTCTCGCCGCGGGCTCCGGGGTCACCGCTCTCCCCCGAACCGGCTGATCCGGAGGTAGAGCAGGGAGCAGAACAGCAGGATCACGAACCCGGCCATGGTCAGCGCGGAGCCGTACCCGAAGTCCTTGGAGTCCACCGCGCGCTGCGCCACGTAGAGGGGCAGCGTAGTGGTCACCTGCGCGGGGCCGCCGCCCGTGAGCGTGTAGAGCAGGTCCACGTTGTTGAACTCCCAGACCGAGCGGAGCAGCGTGGCCAGCACGATCGCGTCCCGCAGGTGGGGCAGCGTCACGTGGTGGAACCGCCTCAGCCGGCTCGCCCCGTCGACGGCGGCGGCCTCGTACAGCTCCCCGGGGATGCCCTGGAGACCGGCGAGCAGCAGGATGGCGAAGAACGGCACGCCACGCCACAGCTCCGTGATCACGACGGCGGAGAACACCGTGCCGGGATTGCCGAGCACGGCCGTCTCGGGCCGGCCGAGGAAGCGGAGCACGCCCGTGCCCGGCGTGTAGAGCAGGATCCAGATGCCGGTCGTCAGCACTCCGGAGACGGCCCAGGGGGAGAACACCAGCGACCGCGCGAGCCCCCTGCCGATGAAACTTTCATTGACGATGAGCGCCAGCGCGAGCCCGAGCAGCAGCTGCAGGGCGATCTCCACGATGACCCATTTCGCGGTGAACCCCAGGCTTTGCCAGAACAGCTCGTCCTCGAACAGCATCTGACGGAAGTTGTCGAGGCCGGCGAAGCCGTCGGCCCATGGCCGCGTCAGATTGCGGTGCTGCAGGCTGTAGTAAGCCACGCTGCCGATGGGGTAGACGAGGAACGCCGCGATCAGCGCCACCGTCGGGGAGATCAGCAGGTACGGCACCGCTCTGCGGCGCATCGTGGCCACCGGGACACCTCCTCGCGAAACATATTTCTGAACCAGGTTCACAAGCGTGGACGGCTCAACCGTGCTGTTCCGCACGCGTGGTTGTCAAGGACTCGTGTCCCTTTCGAAACAATCACCGGCCTTTCCCGTTTCGTCCCACATCTTGACCACGGCGGGGCCGAGTCGTACCGTCCGGTTGTTCATGAATATGAATCCAGTTCAGAAACGTGTCGGGAGCTGCCGGTGACGTCCGAGGGGCTGCCCGTCACGCCGTGCGGCGAGAAGGAGCGTGAAGGCGGGGGTGCGCCTGCGTGGTCTGGACGCGGGACCCGTCCGCCGGCCGCTCGCCGGCCCGGCTCCCGAGCGCCTGAACGGGCTCGCCGAGCCGATCGGCCGCGGCCTCGCCCTGCTCGAAGACCTGGAGCGGTCGCCGGACCCGGCGTGAGATCGCGGAAGCCACGGCCCGGGCTCCCGCCCCCCATCTCACCCCCGGTGGGCGACCGCGTGAACGGAGACAGCCATGCGCACCAACGCCCTCATCCCGGCCGTCCTCGCGCTCGCGGCGGCCGCCACGGCCCTCGCGACGGCCGCCCCCGCCTCGGCCGGATCGCGGGGCACCGAGCTGGGCCGGCAGACGCTGCCCGCCGGCGACGGCTGGGCCTCGGCCGGCACCGGGACCACCGGCGGCGCCGCGGCCCCGGCGGGCAACGTCCACGTCGTCACCGACCGGGCGGGCCTGGTCGCCGCCCTCGCCTCCCCCGGCCCGCGGATCGTCTACGTCAAGGGCGCCGTCGACGCCGGCAGGACCTGCGCCGACTTCGCGACCGGCGGCTACACGCTCGCCGGCTACCTCGCGGCGTACGACCCGGCGGTGTGGGGCCGCGACGCCGAGCCGTCCGGGCCGCTGGAAGACGCCAGGGCCGCCTCGGCGGCCGCCCAGACCGCGTACATGAAGCTGAAGGTGCCGTCGGACACGACGATCGCCGGCCTCCCCGGGGCCGTCGTCCGGCACATCAACCTGCACGTCGACAAGGCCGACAACGTCATCATCCGCAACATCCGGTTCGAGGACGCCGCCGACTGCTTCCCCCAGTGGGACCCCACGGACGGCGACGAGGGCAACTGGAACTCCCTGTACGACAGCATCTCGGTGACCGGCTCGACCCACGTGTGGGTGGACCACAACTCGTTCACCGACGCGGGCAACCAGGACTCCGCGCAACCGCTCTACTTCGGCCGGCCGTACCAGGTGCACGACGGGCAGGTGGACATCACCAGCGGGTCGGACTTCGCCACCGTGTCATGGAACGAGTTCGCCGACCACGACAAGACCATGCTGATCGGCTCCACCAACAACCCGGCGACGGACGTCGGCAAGCTGAGTGTGACCGTGCACCACAACCACTTCTCGAACACGCTCCAGCGCCTGCCGCGCGTACGGTTCGGCAAGGTGCACGTCTACAACAACTACTACGAGATCCCGGACGCCTCCACGTTCGTCTACGCGCTGGGCGTCGGCGTGCGGTCACAGATCGTGGCGCAGAACAACTACTTCCGGCTGAGCCGCGCCGTCGACCCGGCGGGCCTGCTCTACGACTGGGGCGGCACCGCCCTGACCGCGACGGGCAACCTGCTGCGCGTCGCCGGCAAGGAGACCCCGATCGACCTCGTCGCCACCTACAACGCGGCGCACGACCCCGATTTCGGCCCGGACGCCGGATGGACCCCGACTTTGCACACCGGCATCGACCCGGCCTCGTCGGTCCGGCGGGAGGTCTCCCGCCACGCCGGCGCGGGTGAGATCTCCTAGCCCCGCCCCCGTCCCGTACGGCGTGCTCCCACGGGCACGCCATACGGCCGTGCCGCTCAGACCCGCCGCAGCCCGCGGAAGAACGCCCGCAGGTCCTCGCTGAACGGACCCGGGCATTCAAGGGCGCCGAAGTGCCCCCCGAGGGGTACCTCGGTCCAGCGGGCGATGGCGTGGTCGCGCTCGGCGAGGCGCCGCACCGGGCGCGCCACGTCCCGCGCGAAGACGGCCACCCCGGTCGGCACCTCGACGCGCTCCGCTCGCGGCGAAGTGGGCGGATGGAAGGTCTCGTAGTAGATGCGCGCCGACGATCCAGCCGTGCCGGTGAGCCAGTACAGCATTACGTTCGTCAGCAACCGGTCGCGCGGGATGACGATGTCGGGATCCGACCACTCGTGGAACTTCTCCGCTATCCACGCGAGCTGTCCCACCGGCGAGTCGGTCAGTGCGTAAGCGAGCGTGTGCGGCCGGGTCCCCTGGAGATGCGCGTAGCCGGACATCTCCGGCTCGGCCTCGGCGAGGCGGTCCAGCCGCGCCCGGTCGTCCTCGCTGAGGGCGGCCACCTCCTCCGGGTCCGTGGGAGGCCGGGTGAGGAGGGTGTTGAGGTGAATGCCGATCACCTGCTCCGGGTAGGCCGCGGCGAGCTCCTTGGTGATGGCGTGTCCCCAGTCGCCGCCCTGCGCGCCGTACCGGCCGTAAGCGAGCCGCCGCATCAGCTCGGCCCAGGCTCGTGCGACGCGGGGCACGTCCCATCCGGTGTCCGCCGTGGGCCCCGACAGCGCGAAGCCGGGGATGTGCGGGAGCACCAGATGGAAGGCATCGGCCGGATCGCCGCCGTGGGCGCCCGGATCGGTGAGCGGCCCGATGACGTCGAGGAACTCGACGACCGAGCCGGGCCAGCCGTGCGTCATCACCAGCGGCAGGGCGCCGGGCTCCGGTGAGCGGACATGCAGGAAGTGCACAACGGCCCCGTCGATCACAGTCGTGAACTGCGGATAGGCGTTCAGCTCCGCCTCGTGGCGGCGCCAATCGTAGGCGTTCTTCCAGTGCTCGGCCAGGGCGCGCAGGTGGTCGGCGGGGACGCCGTACGCCCAACCCGCGCCGGCGGGCTCCTCCGGCCAGCGGGTGCGGGCGAGCCGGTCACGCAGGTCTTGAAGCCGGTCCTCGGGCACCTCAAGACGAAACGGCCGGACCTCGTCCGCCGTCACGCCGGGTCCTGCCCGCCGGAATCTACTGAATCCTGATCGGGTGCGCCCGCCAAAGCGCGGGCGCGGGCGGTGTCGGCCGCGTCGAAGCCCTCGTGCCCGATGGTCCCGTGGTCCCCCGCCTGCTGATCGATCCATCGGCTGTGGGTCTCCCAGGCGGTCTGCTTGCTCGTGCCGAGGGCGAGGCCGATCTGCGTCCACGACGCCCCCGCCCGGCGCGCGGTGCGGACGGACAACTGCCGGCCGTACCTCGCCTTGCGGGCGATCACCTCGCCGAGCGCGAGCAGCTCCAGCGCCTCGGCCCTGCTGAGGGCCGGAGGGCCGCCGCCGACCACGCCCTCGATGTCCTCGTCGTCTCCCGGGTCCGCGAAAGTCTCACGGGCCCGCAGTTCCTCGAAACGGGCGACCGCCGTCCGGAGGGTCACCTGGCTTTCCAACTCGTCTGAGGACGGCATAACAGAGGTCATGCCGTCAGCATCGTCGTCAGATCACCCTGACGTCAAGCCTCCCTGACGATCTATCATGAACGCGGGGCGGCCGGCGTACCTGAGGGTTCGCCGGCCGGCCCGGTGCGTGCGGGGCTCAGGCTTCGAGGCGGCCGTCGACCCGGCGGGGCAGCCCGAGGGGGTTGCCGTCGCGCAGCTCGGGCGGCAGCAGCTCGTCCGGCCAGTCCTGGTAGGCCACGGGGGTGAGCCAGCGCCGGATGGACGCCGCGCCGACCGAGGTGTGGGCGGGGGTGGTGGAGGCGGGCCACGGACCGCCGTGATGCATCGCCCAGCAGACGGCGACCCCGGTGGGCCAGCCGTTCCAGATGAGCCGCCCGGCGAGCCGCTGGAGGGCGGGCACGACCTCGCGGGCCTCCTCGGCGTCCACCGCGTGGACGGTGGCCGTCAGCGAACCGGGCAGCCGCCCGAGGATCGCGGGAAGGTCCGCCGGGTCGCGGTACCGCACCACGATCGCGGCGGGGCCGAAGCACTCCTCCCCCAGCTCCGGCAGGCCGTCCGCGAACGTGTCCAGATCCGTGACGAACACCCGAGGAGCCACCGAGCCGTCGGCGCCGCCCGCCGCGCCGCTCGCCAGCACGGCGAGGCCGCCGCCTGCCTCGGCGTGCTCGGCCAGGCGCCCGGACGCGCGGAGGTAGCCCTCCCGGATCTTGGCGGTGAGCATGGGCCCGCCGGTGGTCGCGGCGACCGCCTCCGCGATGGCCCGCTCGAACTCCGCCCCCTCCTCGCCCGCCTCCGGCACGAAGACCAGGCCCGGGTTGGTGCAGAACTGGCCCACGCCCAGAGTCAGCGACGCGGCGAACCCCGAGGCGACCGCCGCCGGGTCGGCCGACGGCAGCACGACGACGGGGTTGACGCTGCCCAGCTCGCCGTAGAAGGGGATGGGGTCGGGCCGCTCGTCGATCAGCCCCTTGACGGCCTTCCCGCCCGCGAGCGAGCCGGTGAAGCCCACCGCCGTCACGAGCGGGTGCCGCACCAGCGGGCCCCCCGCCTCGAACCCGTGGACGATCCCGAGCAGGTCCGGATCCGGCAACGCCTGCCGTACGACAGAGGCGGTCAGGTCGGAGGTCCGCGGATGCCCCTCGTGGGCCTTGACCACCACCGGGCACCCGGCGGCCAGGGCGGACACCGTGTCGCCGCCCCCCACCGAGAAGGCGAAGGGAAAGTTGCTGGCGGAGAAGACGGCCACGACGCCGAGGGGGTGGTTCATCCGGCGCACGTCGGGGCGGGGCGGGGTGGCGCCGGGGTCGGGATGGTCGATGACGGCGTCGGCGTACGCGCCGTCCCGCAGGACCTCGGCGAACAGCCGGAACTGCGCGGCCGTACGGGCGATCTCCCCGCGCAGCCGGGCCTCGCCGAGGTGGGTCTCGGCGTCGGCGACCGGCCACAGCTCGTCGGCGTGCTTCAGCAGCGCCTCCGAGAGGGCGTCCAGGACTCCCGCGCGCTCGGACGCCGGGGTGGCCCGCCACCGGGCACCCGCCGCCGCCGCCCTCTCCACGGCCTCGTTCACCACCGCGTCGATACCGGTATCGGTGCCGGTCATTCAGCGCTCCCGGGTGAGGTTGTCGACGTCGAGCTGGGGGCCGCAGAACGAGCCGCCCAGCAGGGAGTGCGGCGGGGTTCCCGGATCCGGCTCGCCGTACTGGGCGATGAGCTCGGCGGCGAAGACCTCTGAGTCGTCCTGCGGCTCGAAGCCGATCGCCCTGCCCTCCTCCAGCGACCACCAGCGGCGGGTGTTGGCGGACACGCCCCACACCACGTGGTAGCCCTCCGCGGCGATCGACGCCTCCACGAGCCTGGCGCAGTCGTCCGGGGACAGCCAGCTGGACAGCATGCGGGTGTCGCGGGGCCGCTCGAAGCACGAGCCGATCCGCAGGCAGGTCACCGCCAGGCCGTACCTGTCGTGGTAGAGGGAGCCGAGCGCCTCATTGGTGACCTTGCTGACGCCGTAGAACGTGTCGGGGCGGGGGAAGAGGTAGTCGGGGGCCTCGCCGGTGCGGGGGTGGAACCCGACGGCGTGGTTGCTGCTGGCCAGCACCACGTGGCGGACCCCGGCCCTGCGTGCGGCCTCCAGCACCACGTACGTGCCGTTGATGTTGACCTGGAGGATGTCGTCCCACGGGTGCTCGGTGCTGTGTCCGCCGAGATGGAGCACGGCGTCGACGCCGTCCATCGCCTTCACCATGGCGTCCTGGTCGGTGATGTCGGCCGTCACCGCCTCCTCGCCCGGGCCGGGCTCGACGGGGGTGACGTCGAGCAGGCGCAGCACGCGTCCCTCCCGGGCCAGCCTGGGCCGCAGCAGGGTGCCCACGCCGCCCGCGGCACCGGTGATGAGAATTCGCATGTCTCTCCCGTTCAGACATCGGCCTGCCGGCCGCGCTTGCTGTCCGCGTGGTCGTGCCCGCGTGTCGCGTACGTGCGGTGGCCTGCCCGCTGCGCATACCTTGACACGGTTCGGAGCGATTCTTACAGTTGCCGCAGCCCGTTCACAATCCTGACTCACGTCCACACTCGTGAATAATGGTGGCCGATGCCCCTGCCGGCCCGGCCCGGATCGTCTGGACGGCGCAGGGCCTAACAAGATTGAGTGGATAGATGCGTCTCGATGGTGTTCTGTTCTTCCCGGTCACCCCGTTCAGAGCGGACGGCACACTCGACGAGGACGCGCTGCGCCGGCATGTGGAGCAGGGCGTGAGCGCGGGGGCCGGCGGCGTCTTCGCCGCCTGCGGGACGGGCGAGTTCAACGCGCTCGGCCTGGACGAGTACGAACGGGTGGTCCGGATCTCCGTCGAGGCCACGGCCGGCCGCGTCCCCGTCCTGTCCGGGGCGGGCGGTGCGCTGCCCTTCGCCCGGGACTGCGCGCGCGCCGCCGAGCGCGCGGGCGGCGACGGGCTGCTGCTGCTCCCGCCGTACCTGGTGAGCGCGCCCGTCGGCGGCCTGGTCCGGTACGTCCAGGAGGTGGCGGGGGCGAGCGGGCTGCCGTCGATCGTCTACCAGCGCGGCAACGCCAGGTTCACCCCCGAGGCGGTCGTGGAGCTCGCCGCCCTTCCGGGGGTGATCGGCTTCAAGGACGGGCTCGGCGACCTCGACCTCCTCCAGCGGATCATCCTCGCCGTGCGCGGGGCGACCGACGAGGAGTTCACCTTCTTCAACGGCCTGCCGACCGCCGAGATGACCGTGCCGGCCTACCGGGGCATCGGCGTGAACCTCTACTCCTCGGCCGTCTTCTGCTTCGTGCCCGAGGTCGCCATGGGCTTCCACAAGGCGGTCACGGCCGGGGACGAGGACCTGACCACACGGCTGCTGGCCGAGTTCTACCGGCCGCTGGTCGAGCTGCGCGACCTCGTGCCGGGCTACGCCGTGGCGCTCATCAAGGCCGGGGTGACGCTGCGCGGCCTCGACGTGGGCGGCGTACGGCCGCCGCTGCTGGACGCCGCCCCCGAGCACGTCGCCCGGCTGGAGAAGCTCATCGCCCGGGGGCTGGAGATCGTCGGATGCTGATCCGGGAGATCCGCGTCACTCCGGTCGCCTTCAGGGACCCGCCCCTGCTGAACGCCGCCGGGGTGCACCAGCCGTGGGCGCTGCGCACGATCGTCGAGGTGGTGACCGACGAGGGGCTGACCGGCCTCGGCGAGACCTACGGCGACCTCCCCCACCTGGAACAGGTGCGCGCCGCCGCCGCCGCGCTGACCGGCCTCGACGTCTACCACCACAACGCCGTGTACGCGGCCGTGGCGGCGTCCGTCGGAACGGACGTCGTCGCCGACATGCACGGCCTGACCGGCGTGGCCACCCAGGAGAAGACCGTTGACCGCGTCTTCTCGCCCTTCGAGGTGGCCTGCCTCGACATCCGGGGCAAGGCCGCCGGACGGCCCGTCTGCGACCTTCTCGGAGGCAAGGTCAGGGACGCCGTGCCGTACAGCGCCTATCTGTTCTACAAGTGGGCCGGCCACCCCGGCGGGCCCGACGACGGCTTCGGCGCCGCGCTCGACCCCGCCGGGCTCGTCGAGCAGGCCCGCCTGTTCGTCGACCGGTACGGCTTCCGCTCGATCAAGCTCAAGGGCGGGGTGCTCCCCCCCGCCGACGAGGTGGAGGCGATCCTCGCGCTGCGCGAGGCCTTCCCCGGGCACCCCCTCCGCCTCGACCCGAACGCCGTGTGGACCGCGGAGACCTCGATCCGGGTGGGCCGCGAGCTCGACGGCGTGCTGGAGTACCTGGAGGACCCGGCCGACGGCATCGACGCCATGGCCAGGGTGGCGGCGGACGTGCCCATGCCGCTCGCCACGAACATGTGCGTCGTCTCCCCACGGCACCTTCCCCCGGCCGTCCGGCAGCGCGCCATCGGGGTCCTGCTGATCGACCATCACTACTGGGGCGGGCTGGTGCGCTCATCGCACTTCGCCACCCTGTGCGACACGTTCGGCATCGAGCTGTCCATGCACTCCAACAGTCACCTGGGCGTCAGCCTGGCGGCGATGACCCATCTGGCGGCGGCCACCCCCTCCATCACCCACGCCTGCGACACCCACACGCCCTGGCAGGACGGTCAGGACGTGGTCGCCCCGGGCGCCCTGCGCTTCGTCGACGGCGCCGTCCCGGTGCCGTCCGGCCCCGGCCTCGGCGTCGAGCTGGACCGGGACGCCCTCGCGGTGATGAACGAGCAGTATGAGAAGTGCGGGATCCGCTCCCGCGACGACGCGACGTACATGCGGTCCGTCGTCCCGTCCTTCTCCGCTCGGAGGCCACGCTGGTGAACGTCATCTACGCCTACCCCTGGGACCTCGTGGGCGACCCCGCGGCCGCCGGACGCCTCGCGTCGCTCGGCGCCGGCGCCGTGGCGCTGGCCGCGTCGTACCACACGACCCGGGCCGCCACCCCCAGGCACCCGGCCCACCGGCTGGTCGACGCCCGGCACGCGGCGTGCTACGTGCCGGTCCGTGAGGAGGCGTGGAAGGGCAGGCGCCTGGTGCCGGGGACACCCACCTGGGTGGCGTCCGACGACCCGTTCGGCGAGGCCCGTGACGCGCTGCGCGCCGCCGGGCTGCCCGTGCACGCGTGGACGGTCCTCACACATAACACCCTGCTCGGCGCGGCCAACCCCGATCTGGTCGTACGCAACGCCTTCGGCGAGCTCTACCCGTACGCGCTGTGCCCGGCTGCGGCGGAGGTGCGCGACTACTGCAGGACGCTGGTCCACGAGATCGTCGAGCTGGGCGAGCCCGACGCGCTGATCCTGGAGGCCTGCGGGGCACTGGGATTCCGGCACGGCGGCCACCACGAGAAGACCGACGGCGCCGACTGGTCGCCGGCCCAGATCGCGCTGCTCTCCCTGTGCTTCTGCGCCTCCTGCGAGGAGCGGTACGCCTCGGCCGGGATCGACGTGGCCGAGCTGCGTGCCCGGGTGCGTGCGGGCGTCGACGGCCGCCCCGCGTCGGTGGACGACGCCCTCGGTGACCTCGCGGACGCCGTACGCGGCCTGCGTACCGGCCTCGCGGGCAAGCTGCGCGACCTGCTCGTCGCCGAGGCCCGGTCGCTGCGCGCCGGCATCCCGATCGCCCTGCACGCCAGCGCCGACCCCTGGGCGACCGGCCCCTTCGCCACCGTTCCCGCCGGAGTGGACGTCGACCTCCTCGTCGGCAACTGCTGGAACTCCCCCGAGGTGGACGAGGCCGGGCTGCGCGCGCTCCACCGGCTCGGCCCGAGAGTCGGCGCGTACGTCCTCGCGCTTCCCCCGCGGCCGGCCGACGGCGCGGCGCTGTCGTGGCTCGCCGAGGCGTACACGGCCGCGGGCGCCGACGAGATCCACTGGTACCACGGCGGCCTCGCCTCCCCCGCCCGGCTGGAGGCGATCGCGGAGGCGATCGCACGCTGAACCGGTCGCACGCTGAACCGGTCGCGCGCTGGGGGACAATCGGTCGCATGCGCTTCGGCATCCTCGGCCCCACACAGGCCCTGCCCGACGGTGACCGTCCGGTCGCGGTCGGCGGGCCGGGGGTGCGCGCGCTGCTCGGGCTCCTCGCCCTCGACGCCGGGCGGATCGTCACCATCGAACGCCTGATCGACGGCCTCTACGGCGCCGAGCCGCCCGCCGGCGCGACCAACGCCCTGCAGGCCCAGGTCTCCCGGCTCCGCCAGCATCTGGGCGACCTGGTGGTGCGCGTCCCCGCCGGTTACCGGCTCGACGTGGCACCGGACGACGTCGACGCGCTGAGGTTCGAGCGCCTGGCGGCCGAGGGGCGCAGGGCACTCGGCAGCGGTGACCACGCGACCGCCGCGGCACGCCTGCGGGAGGCGCTCGGCCTGTGGCGGGGGCCCGCGCTGGCCGACGTCGCCGAGGCTCCGTTCGCGCCCCCGCAGGCCGCCCGGCTGGAGGAGCTGCGCCTGGCGGCGGCGGAGGACCTGGCCGAGGCCGGGCTCGCGCTCGGCCTGCACCAGGACCTCCTCGCGGAGCTGCGCGACCGGGTGACCGCCCATCCCCTGCGGGAGCGGTCGCGCGGCCAGCTCATCCGGGCGCTGTACGGAGCCGGCCGCCAGGCGGACGCGCTGGCGGAGTTCGACGACGCCAGGCGGCGGCTCGCCGACGAGCTGGGCGCCGACCCGTCCGCCGAGCTGGCCGGCATCCACCTCGCGGTGCTCCGGTCGGACCCCTCGCTGTCTCCCCCTTCCCCCTCCCGGCACTCGCTGCCGACCCAGCTCACGCCCCTGGTGGGCCGGGTGGCCGAGCTGGAGCGGATCGGGGCGCTGCTCGCCGAGGCGCGGCTGGTGACGCTCACCGGTCCCGGCGGGACCGGCAAGACCCGGCTGGCACTGGAGGCCGCCTCACGCCGCCCCGGGGAGGTCTGCCTGGTCGAACTGGCGTCGCTGGAACAAGGCGCCGACGTGGCCCGCGCCGTCCTGGGGGCGTTCGGGCTGCGTGAGAGCGGCCTGCCCGTGACGTCGCCCGGCGCGCGCCACAGCGCCGCGCCCGACCCGCTCGCCCGGCTGGTCGCCGCCCTGTCCGGGCGGGCGGCGCTGCTCGTCCTCGACAACTGCGAGCACGTGATCGACGACGCGGCGGGGCTCGCCGACCGCCTGCTGCGGGCCTGCCCGGCCCTGCGGATCCTGGCGACGAGCCGCGAGGCGCTCGGCATAACGGGCGAACGGCTGTACCCGGTGCCGCCGCTGGAGGTCCCGCCGCCGGGCACCCCTCCCGCCGAGGCGCTCGGCTATCCGGCGGTGCGGCTGTTCGCCGAGCGCGCCGGCGCGGTGCGGCCCGGTTTCCGGCTCGACGCGGAGACCACTCCCGACGTGCTGGCCGTCTGCCGGGCGCTCGACGGGCTGCCGCTGGCGATCGAGCTGGCCGCCGCCCGCCTGAGGGCGCTGCCCGCGGCCGAGATCGCCGCCCGGCTCGGCGACACCGGCACGGACCGCTTCTCACTGCTGTCGCGCGGCAGCCGTACGGCACAGCCGAGACACCGCACGCTGCGGGCCGTGGTCGAGTGGAGCTGGGACCTCCTCGACGACGCCGAGCGGGCGCTCGCCCGCCGGCTCACCGTGTTCGCCGGCGGGGCCACGCTGGAGGCCGCCGAGCGGGTCTGCGGGCTGCCGGACACCGACGGCGTGCTCGCCTCACTGGTCGACAAGTCCCTCGTCGAGCTCGTGGACGACCGCTACCGGATGCTGGAGACGATCAGGGCGTTCTGCGCGGGCAAGCTCGCCGAGGCGGGCGAGGAGGAGCGGTTCCGCGAGGCTCACGGGGCGTACTTCCTCGACCTGGCCCTGACCGCCGACCCGCACCTGCGCGCGGCCGGGCAGATCGAGTGGCTGAACCGGCTCGACGCGGAGCACGACAACCTGCACACCGCCGTACGGCGGGCCACCGAGGCCGGCGACGTGGAGCGGGGGCTGCGGCTGCTGTCGGCGGCCGTGGGCTACTGGCTGCTGCGCGGGCTGCGCGGCGAGGTCGGCGAGCTGGCCCGGCCCCTGCTCGACGAGGCCGGTCCTCACCCGGTCGAAGGGCTTGAGGAGGAGCACGCCCTGTGCGTCTGCCTCACGGCGTGGGGCGCCGGGGACGCCCCCGGCCTCCGCCCTCTGGTGGACGAAGCCATCCGCGCGATCGACGCCGGCGAGAGTGTGCCCAGGCAGCCGTTCCTCCTCGTCCTGCGCGCCATAGTCGGCGGCCCGCCGGACCGGGCCGATCAGGTCGCGCTCGCCGACAGGTACGAGATCCTGACGATGGACCCGTGGACGCTGGCACTGGCGGAGTTCAGCGTGGGATACCTCAAGCTGTTCGACGGCCGCGTCGCCGAGGCCGAGAAGGCGATCACCACAGGGCTCGCCCGGGCCCGGACGCTGGGCGATCTGTGGACGCGGGTGCTCATGCTGGCGGCGCTCGCCGACGTCGCCGTGTCCCGGGGGGACCACCCGAGAGTCGAGGCGCTGGCCAACGAGGCGCTCGAGCTGGCCGAGCGGCTCGGCGCGACGATCGACGTGGCCGAGACGCTGTGCCGCCGGGCCAGAGCCCGCGCCAGGACGGGCGCGGAGCCGGGCGCCCGCGCCGACTACGAGCGGGCGGCCGAACTGTCCCGCCGCGTGGGCGCGCCGGAGATCCTCGCGGAGGCCTACCTCGGGCTGGGCGAGCTGGCGAGGCTCGGCGGGCGGCCCGGCGACGCCCGGCGGCTCTACGAGGCCGCCCTGGCCGAGTGCGAGGGCGAGTGGTTCACCGCGCAGGACATCCGGGCCCGGATCTACGTCGCCCTGGGCCGGGCCGCCGAAACGGCCGGGGACGCCGCCGAGGCGCTCGCCTGGCACCGGCGCGCACTCTCCACCAGGTACAGCGACCGTAGCTTCGGCACGACCGCCGAGGTCGCCGACGGGCTCGCCGGGGTCGCACTGCTGGAGGGCGACCCGGAGCGTGCGGCGCGGCTGCTCGGGGTGGGCTCCGCACTGCGCGGCTCCCCGCTTCCCGGCGACCCCGACAACGACCGGGTCTCCGCACGCTGCCGGGCCGCCCTGGGCGACGCGCCGTACGCACAGGTGTACGCGCAGGCCGCCGCCGCCACCCGGGCGAAGATGGACGGCCTGGACGAGACGTCGCCACCGGCGCTGACCGTCCTGGAGGGACACCTGTCAGCGTTCGGTGGATGAGCCGTCAGCGCCGCCCCCGACGCTCGTCCCATGAACGACGCCACCCGGAAATGGGGCACCCTCGCCATCGCGAGCGTCGCCGTCCTGCTGCTCTCCGTCGACATGACCGTCCTGCATCTGGCCCTTCCCAGGCTCGTGGAGGACCTGCGACCCTCGGCCACGCAGTTGCTGTGGATCGCCGACATCTACGGCTTCGCGCTGGCCGCCCTGCTGGTGACCATGGGCAACCTCGGCGACCGCATCGGCCGCAAGCGGCTGCTGCTCATCGGCACCGTCGCGTTCGGCGCGGCCTCCGCGGTGACCGCGTACGCGCCCAGCGCCGAGCTGCTCATCGGGGCCCGGGCGCTGCTCGGCGTGGCCGGGGCCACGATCATGCCCTCCACACTGTCCCTCATCCGCAATGTCTTCACCGATCCGCGGCAGCGCACGACGGCGGTGGGGATCTGGAGCAGCGTCACCGCCGTCGGCTTCGCCCTCGGGCCCATCGTCGGCGGCGTCCTGCTGGACCACTTCTGGTGGGGATCGGTCTTCCTGATCAACGTGCCCGTCGTCGCGCTCATCCTCGTCGGCGGCGCGATCGTGCTGCCCGAGTCGCGCAACCCCCGGCCCGGCCGGATCGACCTCGTCAGCGTCCCGTTGTCGGCGGCCGGCGTGCTGGGCCTGGTCTACGCGCTGAAGGAGGCAGCGGACGGCGGCGTCGCCCAGCCCACGGTACTGGTCTCCGCCGTAATCGGGCTGGTGTCCATCGTCGTCTTCGTCCGCCGGCAGACGACGCTCGCCGAGCCCCTCATCGACGTACGGCTGTTCCGCCGCCGCGCCTTCTCCGCAACGGTGGGGGCCGAGCTGGTGGCGATCTTCGCGATGCTCGCCATGTCAGTGATCTTCGCTCAGTACTTCCAGCTCGTGCTGGGCTGGTCTCCGCTGGTCTCGGGCCTCGCCGGGATGCCGGGAGGGCTGGCGGGAGGCGTGGCGGGCGCCCTGTGCGGGGTGCTCGTGCAACGACTGGGCCGTGGGCCGGTCGTCGCCCTCGGCCTGGCGCTGACCGCGACCGGCTTCTTCCTGTTCAGCCGGATCGGCGTCGACCCCGACTACCCCTACATGCTCGTCGCGATGGTCATCCAGGGGATGGGAATGGGGTTCGCGTTCGGGGTGACCAACGACACGCTGCTCGCCTCGGTGCCGAAGGAGCGGGCGGGCGCGGCGGGCGCGATCTCGGAGACCGCCCACGAACTGGGCGGCGCGCTCGGCATCGCCGTGCTCGGCAGCGTCATGAACAGCTCCTACCGCAACAGCCTGGAGCTCCCCGGAGGGCTGCCGCCGGAGGCCGAGACCGGCATCCGCGACACTCTCGCGGTGGCGCTGCGGACCGCCGCCTCACTGCCCGGCGACGCCGGACAGGCGGTCAGCAGGGCCGCCAAGCAGGCCTTCGTCGACGCCACTCACGTCACCGTGCTCACGGGGGCCGCGATTCTGCTCGTCCTCGCCGTCGCCACCCTGTTCGCGCTCCGCGGTGTGCCCAAGGTGATCCCCGAGCACGAGGAGCCGGCCGATGAGCCCGCCCCCGACGGCGGCCCCGTGACGGCCAGGCTGTGACGGCCGGGCTGTGACGGCGCGCGGCCTGAGTGTGCTCAGGTGACGAGCGACAGCCAGGGACCGTGGGCGCCGTTGAAGGGGCCGGCGCCCCGGCCCACCGCGTCAATCAGCCAGGCGGCCGACCGCTCCGCCCGGCTGATGACGTCCTCGGGGTAGGCGTAGCGCACCTGGTGCTCGGCGAACTCGTCCTCGTCGTCCAGGTGCACTCTGCCGTCCCGGAAGCGCAGCACGTCGAGGTCCAGGTCGACCATCGTCACCTCGCCGTCGCGCCACTCCGGCACCGTGGTGATGTCGCAGTAGATCGCCGTCTCGTGCGGCTCCGCGTTGAAGGTCGCCGTCCACCACGCGTCGCGCGGGAACAGCATCACGTACGGCAGTCCCCAGACCACGGGTGGCTCGTAACCCCGCCGGGCGACCGTGCCGGAGGCGCAGCCCACCCACACCCCGTGCTCGTCCTCACCGAGCGGCCGCGCCCCATGGTTCCAGTGCAGCGATCCGTCGTACTTTCGGTAGACGACCCTCACCTCGGACGGCGGGGGCGTCTCCTCGGAGATCAGCTCCGGTCTCGTCTCGGACACGGGCGGGACGCTATGTCACGCCCGCATCCGAGTACAACGGGTTATCCGTACGCCGGCTACAGCTCGACGACCACCGGGATGATCATCGGGCGGCGGCGGTAGGTGTCGCTCACCCAGCGCCCCACCGTACGGCGGATCGCGCGGCGGATCTGCATCGTGTCGGCGACCCCCGCGGCGGCGGTCTCCTGGAGGGCCGCCTCGATGATCGGCAGGACCGCGTCGAACGCCTCCGAGTCGATGCCCGAGCCGCGTGCCGTGATCTCCGGGCCGCCGGTGAGCTTCCCGGTCGTGGAGTCCACGACGACGACGATGGAGATGAAGCCCTCGTCGCCCAGTATCCGCCGGTCCTTCAGCGCCACGTCGGTGATGTCGCCGACCGAGGTGCCGTCGACGAAGACGTACCCGCAGGGCACGGCGCCGGCGATGCTCGCGTGGCCGTCGACCAGGTCGACCACGACGCCGTCCTCGGCGATCACGATGTTCTCGTCCGGGACGCCCGTCAGGCCGGCGAGGCGCGCGTGGGCCCGCATGTGCCGCCACTCGCCGTGGACCGGCATGAAGTTGGACGGCTTGGTCAGGTTGAGCACGTAGAGCAGCTCGCCCGCCGCCGCGTGGCCCGACACGTGCACCCGGGCGTTGCCCTTGTGGATGACGCGGGCGCCCCAGCGGTTGAGGCCGTTGATGACCTTGTTGACCGCCGTCTCGTTGCCCGGCACCAGCGAGGACGCCAGCAGGACGGTGTCGCCCTCCGCGATGCGGATCGGATGGTCGCGGTTGGCCATGCGGGACAGCGCCGCCATCGGCTCGCCCTGGGAGCCGGTGCAGATCAGCACCACGTCCTCCGGCGGCCACTCCTCGATCTCCCGGCCGTCGACCAGCAGGCCGGCGGGCACCTTGAGGTAACCGAGGTCCCGCGCGACGCCCATGTTCCTGACCATGGAGCGCCCGATCAGCGCGACCTTCCGGCCGTGCTTCTCGGCGGCGTCCATGATCTGCTGCACCCGGTGGATGTGCGAGGCGAAGCTGGCGACGATGATCCGCTTCTCGGCGGTGCGGAAGACGTCGTCGATGACCGGCGCGATCTCGCGCTCGCTGACGACGAAGCCGGGTACCTCGGAGTTGGTCGAGTCCGACATCAGCAGGTCGACGCCCTCCGACCCCAGCCGGGCGAACGCCCCGAGGTCGGTGAGCCGCCCGTCCAGCGGGAGCTGGTCCATCTTGAAGTCGCCGGTGTGCAGCACGATGCCGGCCGGCGTCCTGATGGCCACGGCCAGGGCGTCGGGGATCGAGTGGTTCACCGCGATGAACTCGCACTCGAACGGCCCGAACGTGCGCCGCTCCCCCTCCACGACCTCGACCTTCACCGGCTGGATCCGGTGCTCGGTCAGCTTGCTCTCGATCAGTCCCAGCGTCAGCCTCGACCCGATCAGCGGGATGTCCCGCCGCTCGCGCAGCAGGTACGGCACCGCGCCGATGTGGTCCTCGTGGGCGTGCGTGAGCACGACCGCCTCGATGTCGCCCAGCCGGCCCCGGATGTAGTCGAAGTCGGGCAGGATGAGATCGACGCCCGGCTGGTCCGGCTCGGGGAACAGCACACCGCAGTCGACGACGAGCAGCCGCCCGTCGTACTCGAAGACCGCCATGTTGCGGCCGATCTCTCCCAGCCCTCCCAGCGCGACGATGCGCAGGCCGTTGTCCGGCAGCGGGGGAGGCGGCCCGAGCTCGGGATGGGGATGGCTCACGCGAGCCCCCTTCCCGTACCGGGGCGGTTACCGCTGATCGCTGTATTTCGCTCGCTCATTCGTCTCCATCTGCTGATTAGCTATCGACAAGTTTGAGACCCCCCGCGATGAGGTCCTCACGCAATGCGGCGACCTGGTCCTCGGTGGCGTCGACGAGCGGGAGCCGTACACGGCCGCCGTCCTGGCCCACCAGCCTCAGTGCCGCCTTCACCATGATCGCACCCTGGGTGCGGGTCATGATCGCCGTCACCACCGGCAGGAGCTGCCGGTGGACGGCCAGGGCGCCGGCGACGTCGCCGGCGCGGTACAGCTCCGCCATGGAGGCGAGCTCGGCCCCCACCACGTGGCCCACGACGCTCACGAAGCCGGCCGCTCCGACCGACAGCCACGGCAGGTTGCACGCGTCGTCACCCGAGTAGAACGTCAGGCCCGTGGCGGCCATCACCTGGGAGCCGGCGAACAGGTCGCCCTTGGCGTCCTTGACCGCGACGATGCGCGGGTGCTCCGCCAGACGCAGCAGCGTCGGGGTCGCGATGGGCACGCCGGTGCGGCCCGGGATGTCATAGAGCATCACTGGAAGGCCGGTCGCGTCGGCGACCGTCGTGAAGTGCCGCAGCAGGCCCTCCTGCGGCGGCTTGTTGTAGTACGGGGTCACCACCAGCAGGCCGTGCGCCCCGGCGCGCTCGGCGGCGCGGGCGAGCTCGACGCTGTGGTGCGTGTCGTTGGTCCCCGCCCCGGCGACGACGGCCGCCCGGTCGCCCACGGCCTCGACGACCGCGCGGAGGATGCGGTCCTTCTCGTCGTCGGAGGTGGTGGGGGACTCCCCTGTCGTGCCGCTCACGACGACACCGTCGTTGCGCTGCTCGTCCACCAGGTAGGCGGCGAGCCGCTGGACGCCTTCGTAGTCGACGGCGCCGTCAGAACTGAACGGCGTGACCATCGCGGTCAGCATGCGACCGAAGGGGGCGTCGGAGGTTCCAGTTGGCGATGCCATAGACGGAACGCTACCTGGATCCGCGAGGGTGGTGGACTCCGCCACCCCGATATGCCCCGTGTCGCCGGGACTGCCGGGGCCGCGCGCCGCGGGCCGCCGGTGTGCGGTCCTCGCGCGGCTCACGCCGGAAGGGTGGGAAGACGTCAGAAGAGGCCGCCGATATGTGCTCGGGGGTACACACATCAGCGACCTCTAACCGGAAATCGCCGCGCCTTACGCCGGTGTTACACCCTGGTGGAGAGAATTTTCCGAATGATCCGTCCAGGGCCGGTCAGCGGGCCTGACCGAGGATCAACCTGCGCCACAGCTCCCGCATACCCGCGGTATTGATCCGGTCCGTCTCGTGGATCCGCACACCCCGCCTCGCCTCCACGGTGCGCCGGACGAACATCAGCCCGCCCGCCGCGCACAGCTCGTAGACCGTGGGCCTGCACTCGCAGGTGTGCCGGCGGACGCGGACCCGGTCACTGCGCGACGTGGGTCTCAGCCACCTGATCTCCTCGTATCCCGCCTGGGCGGGCGCGACATGCAGCCCGTGATACGGCCGCGGAAGCGGAATATCCGTACGCAACTCCTTAACGGGTGATTGGCGCATTAAGTGACCTTTCACCAGGCAAAGTTGGAGTCACAGGCGTGGGCCGTTACTCTCGGTTGCCCTTTGGATACGCCAAGATTGGGAAACCTCGTCGCCCCCTCCAGGGATGGATTGATGGCCAACTCTGATCCGGTCTACCTGCGCGTAGTGGAGGACCTTCGCCGTCAGATCGTCGACGGCACGCTCCCACCGGGAGCACCGATTCCCTCGCGCCACCAGATCACCAGGAAGTACAGCGTCGGAGAGACGGCCGCCCGCCACGCGCTCCGCGTGCTCGCACAGGAAGGCCTGATCATCGGCCGTGTGGGTTCGGGTCACCGCGTGCGGGAGCAGCCGACGCTGATCCCTCTGCATCGCAGCCGCCTGCCCGACCAGCTCGCCTGCTTCGCGTCGGACATGCAGTCCGGCGGCCTCCACCCGACATGGACCTGGCGGAGCGAGCTCGCGGAGGCCCCTCCCGAGATCGCCCAGCGCCTGCGGATCGGACAGTGGAGCCCGGTCATCCGGATCCGCTCCGTCTTCCGCGGGGACGGCCGTCCCGTCCAGCTCGTCACGTCGTACGAACTGGTCGAGTTCGGCCAGCACCAGGGCCCTGAGGAGGGCAGCTCCGAGCGCAGGAGCGCGGCCGCGCGCACCACGGCGAACGGCAGCCCCGTCACCGAGATCAACGAGACGGTCCACGTGCGGGTGCCCCAGCCGACAGAGAGCGACCTGCTCGAGCTGCCCTCGGGCGTCCAGGTGCTGCACGTCGAGCGCACCTACTGGGCGGCCGGGCGGCCGGTGGAGACGAGCGACGCCGTGATCCCGGGCGACAGCTTCCGCCTGGTCTACGGCATCCCCGTCCCCCTCTGACTGTCGGTGCCCGCTGGTAGAACCGTTCCGGATCCCCCATCCGGAGGTGCCCGTGCGCGTCAAGGACCTGCCCCTGGCCGACCAGCCGCGTGAGCGGCTGCTGGCGTCCGGCGCGGCCGCTCTGGCCGACCGCGAGTTGCTCGCCCTGCTGCTCGGCTCGGGCAGCAGGGGGGTCAGCGCCGTCGAGCTGGCCTCACAGCTCATCGCCCACTGCGGCGACCTCGGCGAGCTCTCCCGGTCCGAGGCCCACCGGCTGCTCGCCGTGCCGGGCGTCGGGCCGGCCAAGGCGGCGCGCATCGCCGCGGCCTTCCACCTCGTACGGCGGGCCCAGGCGGAGCCGGAGCGCAGCCGCATCACCTGCTCGGCCGACATCGCCGCGGCGGCGGCGCCGCTCCTCCACGGGCAACCCCGGGAGCGGCTGGTCGTGGTGGTCTGCGACGCCCGCGGCTCGGTGCTCCGCCGCGCCGTCGTCAGCGAGGGAGGGAGCGACTCCACTCCCGCGCCCGTCCGCGACATCGTCACCACCGTCCTCGTCTCCGGCGGGGCCGCCTTCGGCCTCGCCCACAACCACCCCAGCGGCTCACTCACGCCCAGCTCGGCCGACATCGAGGTCACCGCCCGCGTCCACGAGGCCGCCGACGCCGTCGGCCTCCGCTTCCTCGACCACGTGATCGTCACCGACACCGCCTGGCGCCGCGTTCCCTCCGGTGCCTCTACCGACACTTGAGAAGCATACGTCTAGTTGTTCTCTCACGTCTAATCCGACGGCATGTCTCTACTAAGTCATAGCGAGACGAAGGACCACGATAGCCCTCGCCTATCGTTCGGTTGTGCTCGACCATGATGGCGATACACATCTGTATGTGCAGATTGCAGACATCCTTCGGGACCAGATCCGGCGAGGTGATCTGGCTCCCGGAAACGCCGTGCCCAGTGAAGCCGCCATCCAGAGCGAATTCGGAGTGGCTCGCACGACCGCCCGCCGCGCGTTCCACATACTGCGTGACGAGGGCTTGATCTACACCGTGCAAGGCGAGGGCACGTTCGTCGGCAGCCCTGGCCAGGCGCCGCGAGAGTCTCGCAAGACGCCGCGGTATCAGCAGATCGCCAATGACGTGGTCGACAGGATCCGCACCGGGGAACTCCACCCGCGACGTCCCATCCCCAGTGAGACCACCCTCGTGCAGCAGTACGACGTAGCCCGGGAGACGGTCCGGCGAGCGGTGGCTCTTCTGCGGGAACAAGGGTGGGTCTACACCGTGCCGCAACGCGGCAGCTTCGTCAGTTCGGAAGAGATGTGGCCCCAGGCCTGAGCGCAACCCTGTAGGCGTACAGCGGCGTCCTAGTGTCGAACACATGCTTGACCGAGATGGACCAGTGCCGATCTACAAGCAGATCGCGGAGATCATCCGTGAGCAGATCGACCATGGCGACCTCGTCCCGGGTGACGTGGTGCCGAGCGAAGCCGAGTTGGAAGCGGAATACGGCATCGCACGGATGACGGCCCGCCGGGTGGCGCGCGAGCTGCGCGAGCGGGGCCTCGCCTATACCGTCCAGGGCAAGGGCACCTTCGTCGGCCATCCAGGCACACCCAAGTCCGCTGAGCGCACACCCGTCTACCACCGCATCGCGGCCGATACCGTGCGGCGCATCCGTTCGGGCGATCTGGTCGTCAACCGCCCGATCCCCAGCGAGAAGGCACTCATGAAGGAGTACGGCGTCGCCAAGGCGACGGTCCGCCAGGCGGTGGCATACCTCCGTAAGCAGGGCTGGGTGTTCACCGTCCCCTACCGCGGCACCTACGTCTCACCGAAGGAAGACTGGCCGGAGGACTGACCGCCCGGCGAGCGCGGCCAGCGGCGACCGCCTGAAGCCGATGCGGACCCGATACCCTCGCCGCGTGAGTTCCGGCCGGTCGGCGGCGCCATGGCACGTGGGGTTCGTCGCGTCCCTCCCCCGCAGGCGCGTCGCCGCCGGGGCACTGTTCCGCGACTCCGCAGGACGGGTGCTGCTCGTCGAGCCGACGTACAAACCGGAATGGGACCTCCCCGGTGGGATGGTCGAGGCCGGGGAGTCCCCCACCGCCGCCTGCCGCCGGGAGGTGCTTGAGGAGCTCGGCCTCGACCGGCCCGCCGGACGGCTGCTGGCGATCGACTGGGTCCCCTCGACCGCGGAGCTGCCCGACGGCCTGATGATCGTGTACGACGGCGGGGTGCTGACCGACGCCGAGATCGCGTCCATCGTCCGGCAGCCGGAGGAGATCGCCTCTGTCGCCTTCGTCCACCCGGACGAGGTGGGCGCGCGGACGCCCGCGTCGCTCGCCCGCCGGATCGCGGGCTGCCTCGACGCGCTCGGCTCGGGCGAGGCCCTCTCGCTGGAGGACGGCCGCCGCCCGGCCGGTTGAGGACGGCGGGATCACTGCTCGCCGGACGGAGACCACGCCATCGGCGGGGAAGAGCACGAGCCGGAGACAGGCACGCGCACCCGGATGATGAAAACATTCGGATGTTCTACGTATCCTGATCCCATGAGCGGAGCCATACGATGGTCCGGCTGAGCCGGGCACAGCAGCAGGAACGGACCCGCGCGGCGGTGCTGGCCGCGGCGCGGGAGGAGTTCGCCGAGCGCGGATACACCGACGCCAAGGTCGATCGGATCGCCGAGCGGGCCGAGCTCACCCGTGGCGCGGTGTACTCGAACTTCCCGAGCAAGCGTGCGCTGTACCTGGCGGTCCTGGTCGGCTCGACCGGGCAACCGGACGCGGTGGACGCGCCCACCGGCGGCCTGGCCGATGCGCTGGGCGCGTTCGCCCGCGTCTGGCTCGAACGGCTGCCGATGACGGGCGACCCGACCGCCGTCGGCAGGCTGCGGTCGCGCTCGCTCACCGGATTGTTCGACGACGAGCCGGGCCGTACCGCGCTGGCGCAGGTGACCAGGCTGGAGGCGCTGCTGCTCGGCCTCGCGCTGGAGTCCGCCACACCGCACCAGGCGCGGCGGGTGCGGCTGGCCGAGCTGGTCCTGACGACGCTGAACGGAGCCGGCCATCTGGCCGACACGGCGCCCGGATTCGGCGACCCCTTCGACGTGGCGCACGCCTGCCGGCACCTGGCCGGGCTCGACCTCGCCGACACGTGGGATCCGCCGCACCTGCCGTACATCGGCCCCGCGCGACTTGTCCAGGACGCCTGGGAGCCGCCCGCCGAGTTGCCCGACCAGATCACCGGTCACGGCGCCGGGTTCGGCGCGGACGGCGTGATCGCCGTCCTCGGCTCCGGCCGGCTGGAGGCGGCCGAGGAAGCCGTACGCGCCGCCCGTCCCGGCGACCGGATCACGGTGGCCGTGGTGACGGGCGACCCAGCCGAGATCGGGCGTGCCCTGCGGCTCAGGATCGGCGACATCACCGGCTGTCTGCGACGTGTGTTCCCGCCGGCCGCCTGGCCGGGCCTTCGCCTCGTCCTCGACGACGACGCCCTCGTCGCGTCGGCGGCGGGAGTCGCTGACGCCGGCGACGCCACGGAGGCCGCGGTGCGCGTCCGGGCGGGCAAGATCGTCGCCCGGGCCGGCGGACGAGGCGCCGCCCTCGCCGTGGCGGCGGCGGGCGACTCGACCACCACGCGGTCCGGCGAGGCCGGACGATGACTCACCTGGCCGACGGGAAACCCATGGACGGAAGGCCTGCCGACGTGCCGAGCTCCCCCCAGACGACCAGCACCGAACTGCTGGTGCTCCACACCCTTCGCTGCATCGGCTTCTCCGGCCTCGCCCGCGTGTCCGAGGCGACGGGGCTTCCTGAGCCGGACGCGGAGTCCGAGCTGATCGACCTTGCGGTGGCCGGCCTCGTCACCCGCGTGCCGGGCGACTTCGGTGGGTGGGGTCTCACCGAGGCCGGCCGGGCCGCGGACGCCCGGTGGATCTGCGAGGAGCTGGACGCGGCCGGCGCCCGGCGCGCGGTGACCGAGGCGTACGACGACTTTCTCGTGCTCAACCCGGAGGTGCTCGATCTCTGCACGGCATGGCAGATGCGGTCGGTCGACGGTGTCGCGGCACCCAACGACCACACCGACCCCGCCTACGACTCCCGGGTCCTGGGCCGGTTCACCGACCTCGACCGGCGTGCCGGCGCCGTCTGCGCGCGCCTGTCCGCGGCCCTGCCCCGATTCCAGCGGTATCGGACCCGGCTCACCGAAGCTCTCGCGCGTGTCAGATCCGGCGCGCTGGACTACGTGACGGACGACCTGGCGTCGTACCACAGCGTGTGGTTCCAGCTGCATGAGGATCTGCTCGTCACACTGGGCATCCCGCGACACTGAACGGCAGCCGATGACCTGGATTCATCCGCTTTCGGCGGAGGCCGAGGCGACCGCGAGCGTCCTCGGCGGCAAGGCGAGCGGCCTTGTCGTGTTACACCGTCTCGGGCTTCCCGTGCCCCCCGCGTTCGTCATCGGCACCGCGGCGTGCCGCGCCTTTCTCCGCGACGGGCGGCTTCCCGGCGGCCTCTGCGCCGAGCTGGCCGCCGCCGTCTCCGATCTGGAGGCCGCCACGCGACGGCGCCTCGGCGGACCGGAGCGGCCGCTGGCGGTCTCGGTCCGCTCGGGCGCCGGCGTGTCGATGCCCGGCATGATGAGCACGATCCTCAATCTCGGTCTCACCACCGAGGCCACGGCGGGATTGGCAGCCGAGACAGGTGACCTGCGGTTCGCGCTCGACTCGCGCCTGCGGTTCCTGTCCAGCTTCGCCTCGGCGGTCGCCGGCCAGGCCCCGGAGGATCTGGAAGCCGTCGCGCGAGAAGGCGGCGGCGAGGAGACGCGTCTCGCCGCCGCGATCCGGGGCGTCGAGGCCCTCTTCCTCGAACGAACCGGCGAACCGGTCCCCGACGACGCGATGCGGCAGCTGGAACTGGCCATCAGGGCCGTGTTCTCGTCATGGGACACACCCCGGGCCAGGACCTACCGGGAGCTGCACGACATCCCGCATGACCTCGGCACGGCCGTCACCGTGCAGGCCATGGTGTTCGGCAACCGCGACGACCACAGTGGCACCGGTGTCGCGTTCAGCCGCGACCCGAACACCGGTGAGAGGTCCCCGTTCGGTGATGTCCTGTTCGGCCGCCAGGGCGAGGACGTGGTCTCCGGCAGGTCGGCGACCCGGCCGCTGGCCGAGCTTGCCGGACGGGAGCCGGCGGTGTGGGCCGGCCTCCTGGAAGCCGTGAACCAGCTCGAAGAGCACTTCCGCGACGTGTGCCATGTGGAGTTCACGTTCGAGGCGGGCCGGCTGTGGCTCCTGCAGGTGCGGCCCGGCGGCCTTGTCGGCCGCGCCGCCGTCCGCGTCGCCGTCGACCTGGCCGACGAGGGCGTCGTCAGCCGCCGCGAGGCACTGCTCCGGGTCCGTCCGGGGCATCTCCGATACGCGCATACGCCACGGATGGAGAACGCCGGCACGCTGGACGTCCTCACCCGGGGGCTGGGGGCCTGCCCGGGGGTCGCGACCGGCAGGGTTGCGACGACCGCGGACCAGGCGGCCCGGATGTCCGCCGACGGCCCGGTCATCCTGATGCGCCCGCACACCTCCCCGCTCGACATGCACGGCCTGGCCGCCGCGGCGGGAGTGGTCACCGCCCGCGGCGGCCCGGCCAGCCACGCCGCCGTCGTCGCGCGGGCCATGGGCAAACCCGCCGTCGTGGGAGCGGCGGACCTCACGGTCGACGCCGTCGCGGCCTGCGTACGAGCCGGGGGACGCACCTTTCCGGAAGGCACGCTCGTCACCGTCGACGGAACCGGCGGACAGGTCGTCGTCGGCAGCCCTCGCATCGTCACGGCGGCGACCGACTCCCACCTGCGCCGCCTGCTCGAATGGGCGGACGAGGTCTCCGGCGGCGACTCCGGCCGCGACGAGGTGGAACGTCTGACGGCCGCCCACGCCGTCCTCAACGCGCGGCGCGACCACGACCCGCCGCACCAGGAAGCGGCGGGGTGACATCTCCGGTTCGCGACGCCGGCGGCGGGACCAGGCCGGTGAGCGGAGAACGCGGTGCCGCTCAGAACACGGGGATGATCTCTTCCGGATCGATGAAGTCCACCGGCACGCCCTCGATGTCGAGCTCGGGGATCGCGGGGAACTCGATGCCCCACCGCTCGACGATCGCCCGGACCCGGGCCATCGCCACGCGCCAGTTGTCGGCCTGCTCCTCGTACGCCAGCACGCCGAGGCCCGCGTCCCGCGCGTGGTCCATCAGCACCCGGTGGTTGTGCAGGAAGTACGGCGGGAGCTCCCAGAAGCCCTCAGGGGGCTCCCACAGGATCATCGACAGGAACACGAACCCGGCCCGGAGCTGCCGCGTGATGAGGCTCCGCACGTCGTCCGTGAGCCCCGGCCACTCGTTCTCCAGGATCGTCATGCAGATCTGCAGGTGCCGCGACTCGTCCCGGCCGATCTTGTGGAACATGTCGGAGAACAAGGGATGCGACGTCCCGGACGCCATGCCGCGAAACAGCGTCGAGGCCGCCATCTCACCCATCATGAAGCTGGTGAACAGCACGGCCAGCGAGTACTTCCCCACGGCCGCGTTGTAGCCGTTCCAGTACCGCCCGCCGTTGTGATAGAGCCAGCCGATGTTGTTGTGGGCGGCGCGCTCCAGGTCGGTCGCGGGCTCCCAGCTCAGCGGGCCGCCGGGCCAGAGCCTCGCGATGGCGCGCTGGCAGCACTCCTCATGGTTCATCTCGTCGCGCGTGATGGAGAAGAAGCACTTGCGGACTGGGTCCTCCTCGTGCTTCTCGAACGCCTGGATCGTGGCGCGGGCGAAGACGGCGGGCCCCGAGGCGTCGAAGTTGGCCAGGACCGAGAACCAGTACATGATCCCCAGCCGCTGCTCGGGCGTGAAGTCCTCGGCGTGGAGGAGATCCCACGGCAGGTCCGCCGGGTTCCACACCATGCGCTTGGACTTCTCGTAGATGGCCGCGAGCTTGTCGGTCTCCACCCGCCATTCCATCGGGTAGATGTTCGGCTGCGGGATCTCCGGCGCCGGCCAGAACCCGCCCTCCGGGATCGTGACGTCCGCCATCCCGCACCGCCCCACCACGCGTGAATATGACACCGACCTCCCTATCCTGTGCCCTGCCGTCACACGATTCAAGTCTCCCCGCCTGAAGGGCCGAGCAGGCCGGACACCAGCACCCGCATCCCCGCGGCGAGCCGGTCGGCCTCTCCCCGCCAGAGCATCCGTACGACCGAGTCGGCGTGCAGGGACCCGAGGAGGACGTGCGCGAGGAGATCCGCGTCCAGGGCGGGGCGAGCCTCCGCGATCAACGCCGACACGTGGCCGTGCCAGAAGAGGTAGACGGGGTTGGCCTCGCGGCGCCCCTCGGCGTGCCGCTGGGTGGCGAGGGCGTGCTCGTGCGCCGTCAGCAGGCCGATGTTGCCCGCCACGTGCCGCACGACGGCGTCGAGGAACGCCTGCAGCCGCTCACCGGGCGGCGCGCCCGGCCCGAGCGGAGGCGGCCCGGACGCGATCGCCTCGTGCAGAGCGAGCACCCGTTCCTCCATCAGCGCGCGCATCAGCCCGGCACGGCTGCCGAAGCGATGGAAGACCGTGCCCTTCCCCACTCCGGCCGCGGCGGCGACGTCCTCGATCGACACCTGGTCCGGATCGTTCCGCCGCAGCAGCTCCTCGGCGGCCGCCAGGATCGCCCGCCGGTTGCGGGCCGCGTCGGCGCGCTCGCGTCGCTCCTCCATCCCGACCCCTCCAAACCGGACGTGACAACTGAACCACGGGTCCATATAGTACGACGGAGCGAACTTGACCAGTGGTCCACTTAGAAGGAGTACCGGCATGCGTGCGATCGTGCTGCGTGAGACTGGAGGGCCTGAGGTCCTGCGACTGGAAGAGGTCCCCCCACCCGTCCCCGGCCCCGGGGAGGTGCTCGTGCGGACCGAGGCCGTCGGCGTGAGCTATTACGAGACCCCGCTCCGCGCCGGCGTCTTCCCCTTCCCCGCCCCGCTGCCGGCCGTCTTCGGCTTCGAGGCGGCCGGCACGGTGACCGAGGTCGGAGAGGGCGCCGACGCCGCTCTCCTCGGCCGCCGGGTGACGGTGATGAAGCTCGGCGGGACGGGGGGAACCTACGCCGAGTACGTGGCGGCCGGCGCGGACGCCCTCACACTCGTCCCCGCCGGCGTCTCGGCGGCGGACGCGGTGGCCACCGCCGTCCAGGGCGCCGTCGCGCTCACCCTCCTGCGCGCGGCGGCCCTGGAGGACGGGCAGACCGTGCTCATCGAGGTCGCGGGAGGAGGCGTCGGGGGCTATCTCACCCAACTCGTCCGCGGCTTCGGCGCGGGCCGGGTGCTCGCCACGGCCGGCAGCGAGGTCAAGCGGCGCCGGGCCCGGGACCTCGGGGCGGACCTGGTCCTCGACCACACCGACCCCTCCTGGCCGGATCAGGTCCGGGAGGCGGGAGGCACCGTGGACGTCGTCTTCGAGGCCATCGGCGGGGCGTCGGCCCGGCGGCTCCTCGACGCGATGACGCCCGGCGGCGGGAGGATGATGTTCTACGGCCTGCTGGACGGGCCTCCGGAGGTCACCCCGGTCGATCTGCTCCATCGGGGCCTCACCCTCGCCGGGTGCGGCGGGCTCGCCGCATGGGGGCGGCATGTCCAGGACGCGCGGGCGGAGGTCCTGGACATGGTGGCCGACGGCCGGCTGCGCCCGCAGGTCGACAGCGTGCTCCCCCTGGCCGACGCCGCGACGGCGCATCGCCGCATCGAGGAACGGGCGGCCATCGGCAAGATCGTTCTGGTCCCCTAGTCTCCGCGGCTCATACGCCTCCGGCATTCCCGGGGGCTCCGGCCCGCCGGGGCTCAGGGACCCTGCGACTGCCCTGTGTCACGGCGACGCACACCAGCACGGCGAGAGCCGCCGCCACTGTGGCCACCCCGAACCGCTCCCCCAGCAGCCACCAGGCCCAGACCAGCGTCAGCAGTGGCTGGGCGAGCTGGATCTGCCCGGCGCGGGCGATCCCGCCCATCGCCAGTCCGGCGTACCACGGGATGAAGCCGAGGAACATGGACACCAGGCCGGCGTACGCGAACCCCGCCAGCGACACGGCGGAGAGCTCGGGGTGCGTCGTCAGCGCGAGCACGGCCGTGACCGGGACCGTCACCGGCGCGGCCAGGACCACGGCGTACGAGATGACGCGCCAGCCCGGGGCTCCGCGGGACAGCCGGCCGCCCTCGGTGTAGCCGACGGCGGCGGCCAGCAGGGCGAGCACGAGGAGCAGGTCGGCGGCGGCGAACCTGCCGGTCCCGCGCGTGAGGGTGAACGCGGTGATCGACAGCGCCCCGGCGACGCACGCCGCCCAGAACAGGGGTCGCGGCCGCTCTCCCGCACGCAGGACGGCGAAGGCCGCCGTCGCGGCGGGGAGCAGCCCGATCACCACCGCCGAATGGGCGGTGCCCGCGCCGGCGTGCAGAGCCAGGCCGCTGAACAGCGGAAAGCCGAGTACGACGCCCAGCACGATCAGGCCGTACGACCGCAGGTGCTCCCTGGGCGGCAGAAGCGGCGCGCCGGCCGCCTTCAGGCACACGGCGGCGACGAGCGCGGCCAGGGCCGCACGGCCGATCGCCACCAGGTACGGATCGAGCCCTCGCATCGCGAACTCGGTCGCGGGGAACGAGCCGGAGAACGCGATCACACCCACGCCCGCCAGGAGGCTCCCCCGCCAAGCCCGCGCCCGGCCGGTCTCCGTGGATGCCGCTATCGGCATCGGCTGGATAGCGCTATTCTGCAATCTCATGGATGACGATAGCAGTATCGCTCGCCTGGCCGCGATGCTCAGGGAGGAGACCCAGCGGGCCAGGCCGGGCGACAAGCTGCCGTCGAGCAGGGACCTGATGCGCCGGCTCGGCGTCAGCCCGGTGACGGTCTCCCGGGCCATCGCCCTGCTCGCCGCCGAGGGACGGGTGGTGACAAGGCCCGGCAGCGGCGTGTTCGTCGCGCCGGTGCGCGAGCCGATCGCCGAGGCCCCCGACCCCTCCTGGCAGACGGTCGCGCTCGGGGACCGGATGGTGGACGACCGGGGGGTGGTGAGCCTGCTGGCCCGGCCGGCCGACGGCGTCGTCCCCTTGACCGGCGGATATCTCAATCCCGCGCTCCGGCCGGTGAAAGCTCTGGCCGCCGCTGCGGCCAGAGCCGTGCGCCGGCCGGACACCTGGGCGATGCCGCCCCTGAACGGCCTGGCGGAGCTGCGCAGATGGTTCGCGGGCGAGGTGGGCGGCACGGTGACGCAGAACGACGTGCTGGTGGTCAGCGGCGGCCAGGCCGCGCTCACGCACGCCTTCCGCGCGCTGGCGGCCCCCGGCGCGCCGGTGCTCGTGGAGACTCCCACCTATCCGGGGGCGCTGGCCGCGGCGGGCGCGGCGGGGCTGCGGGCGACAGCCGTGCCCGTCGACTCCGGCGGCGTACGCCCCGACCTGCTGGCCGAGGCCTTCGCCGTCACCGGGGCCCGGGTGTTCTACTGCCAGCCGACCCTGCACAACCCGACAGGGGCGACGCTCACCCGCGAGCGCAGGGACCAGGTGCTGGCCGTCGCCAGGGCCGCCGGAGCGTTCGTGATCGAGGACGACTTCGCGCGGTACCTCACGACCGGGCCGGTGGCGCCGCCGATGGTCGCGATGGACCCGCACGGCACCGTCGTGCACATCCTGTCGCTGAGCAAGATCTCCTCACCGAGCCTGCGGGTGGCCGGCCTGATCGCCCGGGGGCCCGCCGCGCACCGGCTGCGTGCCGTACAGGTGGTCGAGTCGTTCTTCGTCGCCCGCCCGCTGCAGGAGACGGCGCTGGAGCTCGTCGGCTCCCCCGCCTGGCGCCGCCATCTCGGCGCCGTGCGGCAGGAGATCGCCACCCGCCAGGCGGCGCTCCTCGCCGGCCTGGCACGGCACGCGCCGTCGGCCGTCGTCGGACTGGTCCCCGGGGGCGGGATGCACGTGTGGGTACGGCTGCCGCCCGGCACGGACGAGGGCGCCGTGGTGGAGGCGGCCCGGCTCGGCGGTGTGCTGGTGAGCCCGGGGCGGATCTACTACCCGTCCGAGCCGCCGGGCCCCCGGCTGCGGCTCACCCACACGGCCCCGGACAACCTGGCCGAGCTCGACGAGGGGATCCGCCGTCTCGGTGCCGTCCTCACCTCGTGAACGCCTTTGACACGGGCGCGTCGCGGTCAGCCGCGCTTCCGCTTGGATTCGGCGAGCCGGCGCTCGCGGCGGTTCTTCTGCTGCATGGCGAGATAGGCCAGGTAGCTCACGTGCATGAGTCCTCCTCGGACACGGCCGGCGGAATGCCGACACCATCTAAATGCTTATGACGGTGTCGATTATTGCACAACCTCCTATTGCCGTACAGTGGTCACGAGAGGTGATCGATCATGGCGGGCCCTGCGGAGCTGCTCCGCGACTTCGTCAACACCTACGACGTCGAGTCGGACGCCGACGAGCTGGCCTCACCGGCCGAGCTGTCGGTGTGGCTGCGCGAGCGGGGGCTGACCGGCGACGGCGACCGCGCGTTCGACGACGACCTCGCCCTCGCGGCGCGCCTGCGTGAGGGTCTGCGGCTCGCGCTGCTGCGCAACCACGACGGCGGGCCGTACGAGACCCCGGAGGATCTTGGCGTGGCCCTGGCGGCGCTGCCGGTGCGGGTGACGCTCACCGGCGGGGTCCCCGGCCTGGAGCCGGCGGCCTCCGGAGTCGCGGGCGGCCTGGCGCGGATAGCGGCGGCGATCTCCGTCGCGCACACGGACGGGACCTGGCCCCGGCTCAAGGTGTGCGCCGAGAGCACCTGCCAGTGGGCGTTCATCGACTCCTCCAAGAACCGCTCGCGCTCCTGGTGCTCGATGCGAGTCTGCGGAAACCGCACGAAAACACGGGCATATCGGGCACGACGCCAAGCAGAAGGTACGCCGAGCCCTTCCTGACCAGTACGGTGTTACAGGCGAAGAAAGGAGCCGGCCGAATGGGTGTTAGAGCTGCCCGCCTCGAGGATGTCGACGCGGTGACGAGCACCCAGATCCGGGCGTGGAAGGCCGCTTATCGAGACTTCCTGCCTCCCGGCCCACTGGAGCAGATGACCGGCCCGGCCGCGGAGAAGATGTGGCGCCGGCAGTGGGAGGAGGCCATCCTCGCGCCGCCCACACGGCTCCACCGTGTGCTGGTGGCGGTGGAACGGGTCGTGCCCGACACCGATGCCTTCACCGCCCTCGGCCCCGGGGGGATCCTCGCGACCGCGGCGCAGCGCGCGTCGGACCGGGTCGTGGGTCTGGCCTCGCACGGCCCGGCCGAGGATCCCGACCTGGATCCCTCCACCACCGCGGAGCTGCTGACGCTGCTCGTCGACCCCAACCACATCAGGCGGGGGCACGCGAGCCGCCTCCTCAACGCCACGGTGGACCACCTCCGCGAGGACGGCTACAGCACGATCGTGACGTGGGTCTTCGCCGACAACCACCCGATGCTGGGCTTCCTGGAGTCGACCGGCTGGGGCGAGGACGAGGCCGAGCGCGTCCTCGACATGGGACGGCCCATCCGCATGATGCGCCTCAGCACCGACATCAGCTGAACGCGGCCGGACTCCAGACGAACGCAGACGAACGCAGACGAACGCGGCCGTGCGTGGCGTCGAGCCGGCGGGAGACCGTTCCCTGTGGAGGATCGCATCGCGTGTGACCTGGGCGGTGTCGTCGCGTCTTCGCGCTTTTGACCCACGAACATCCGGTGCATTACGTTTCAGCCGCACGTCCTTCCGAGGCCCCGACATGTCCCTCGACGGCCCTGGAAGGTAGGAAATAGGGAGACAAGTGGCTACCCCAGCACAATGGCTCGCGGGCGCACGCCCCCGTACGCTGCCCGCCGCCGTCGTCCCGGTCGCCGTCGGCACCGGCGTGGCGGTCTCTGAGGGCGGCGCCGTCTGGTGGCGGGCCCTGCTCGCGCTGTTCGTCGCACTGGCCCTGCAGATCGGCGTCAACTACGCCAACGACTACAGCGACGGAGTGAAGGGCACCGACAGGGAGCGGGTGGGCCCCATGCGGCTCGTCGGCTCCGGCGCCGCCGCGCCCCGGCAGGTGCTGGCCGCGGCCCTGGGCTGCTTCCTCGCGGCGGCGGTCGCCGGGCTGGTGCTGGTGGTGGCCACCCGCGCGTGGTGGCTCCTGCTCGTCGGGCTCGCCGCCATCCTCGCCGCCTGGTTCTACACCGGAGGCTCCCGACCGTACGGCTACCGCGCGCTGGGCGAGATCTCGGTCTTCGTGTTCTTCGGCCTGGTGGCGGTGGCCGGGACGGCGTACGTGCAGGCCGAGCGCCTGACGTGGCTCTCCGTGGCCGCCGCCGTGCCGGTGGGCCTGCTCGCCTGCGCCCTGCTGGTCGTCAACAACCTCCGGGACATCGGCACGGACGGGACGTCCGGCAAGCGCACGCTGGCCGTGGTGCTGGGTGACCGCCGGACCCGGACGCTCTACTCGCTGGCGCTCCTCCTGCCGTTCGCCTTCGCGCTCGTGCTCGCGCCGGCACGCCCGTTCTCGGTGCTCGCCCTGCTCGCCCTGCCGCTGGCGCTCGCGCCGGTGAAGGCCGTCCGTGCCGGGGCGACGGGCCCGGCGCTCATCGCCACCCTGCAGCAGACGGGCCGCCTCCAGCTGGTCTTCGGCGCCCTCTTCGCCATCGGCCTGGCCCTGTGACACCCTTCCGGCCCTGACAACGAGTACGGCCGCCACCCGGGTTCGGGCGGCGGCCGTCACGTCACATGACGGTCGGCGCCTGTCAGGCCCCCGCCGGGGCGACGCTGCCCGCGATGCCCCTGATGAGGTCGATCACCTCGTCGAACCGGGTGTCCATCCGGTCCAGCCGGGACTCGACCGCGTCGAAACGAGCGTCGACCTGATCGAACCGCGCGTCCACCGCCGCGAACCGGGCATCGACCGCGGCGAAGCGCTCATCGATCTGATCGAACCGCGCGTCCACTTCGGCGAACCGGGCATCGACCGCGGCGAAGCGCTCGTCGACGGCGATGAACCGGTCCTCCATCGCGGTGAAGCGGTCGTCCATCGAGTCGAACCGCTGGTCCATGTGAATGAATCGGCTCTGGACCTCCGCACGGAACTCGGACATGTCGTCGCGGAGCGCCTGGATCATCCGGGTGTTGCCGCCCTGCGCCCGCTGGATGTCCAGCCGAGCCCGCTCCACCTTGTTGTCGACGCTACCGAGAAGGATCTTGACGGACTGCATGTCCATCTCGATCGGGGCGAAGCGGTCCTCGAACTCCATGCCGGCCATGATGCTCATGCCTTTCTCCTGGGGGGTGTCGGCAGACAGGCCGCCCGCGTGGCGGCCCGGACCAACCTTGGCCGACTTCGCGCACCCCCCGCTACCTGGGGCGATATGTCCCGTGCAGAGAATCGATCCCGGAGGTTGAGGTTTATAGGTCCAGCAGGCGGTCCAGCCCAACCGTGAGGCCGCCGAGCTCGCGGACCCGGCGGACGCCCAGCAGGACTCCGGGCGTGAACGAGGACCGGTTCATGGTGTCGTGCCGGATCGTGAGGATCTCCCCCTCACCGCCGAGGATGACCTCCTGGTGGGCGATCAGCCCGGCCAGCCGTACGGCGTGGACGTGCACGCCGTCGACGGAGGCGCCACGGGCGCCGTCGAGCTCGGAGGTGGTCGCGTCGGGAGAGGCACCGAGCCCGGCCTTGCCGCGGGCCTCGGCAACCAGCTCGGCGGTCCTGCGCGCCGTGCCGGAGGGCGCGTCGGCCTTGTGGGGGTGGTGCAGCTCCACGATCTCGACCGACTCGAAGTACTTGGCGGCCTGCTGGGCGAAGTGCATCATCAGCACGGCCGCGATGCCGAAGTTGGGCGCGATGAGGGCGTTGGTCCCGGGGCGGGCAGCGAGCCAGCCCCGCACCGTCTCCAGCCTGGCGGCGTCGAACCCGGTCGTGCCGACCACCGTGTGAAGGCCGTGGCCGATGCACCACTCCAGGTTGCCCATCACCACGTCGGGATGGGTGAAGTCCACCACCACCTCGGCCCCGGCCAGCGGGTCGAGCGGGTCGTCCTTGTCGACCGCCGCCACGAGCTCCAGATCATCGGCCGCGTCCACGGCCTTGCAGACTTCGACACCCACGCGCCCTCGGGCGCCAAGCACACCGACCTTAATCACGGCCCAAGGTTATAGCCCCGGCATGACGGAGCCGCGCGAACCCGGAAGGGCGCGCGCGGCTCGGCGGGAGTCATCCGGGGAGCCCGGAGCGATCCCAGAACGCGGGCTCAGGCGATGGCGAAGCCGAAGTCCTTGTCGGGGTAGGGGCCGATCACGGCGAGCGTGAGCGGCCGGTTGAGGATGTCCTGGGCGACCTGCTCGATGTCGTCGGGCGTGACGGCCTCGATCCGGGCGAGCACCTCGTCGACCGACATGAGCTGCTCGTAGACGAGCTCGCTCTTGCCGATCCGCGACATGCGGGAGCCGGTGTCCTCCAAGCCCAGCACGAGCCCGCCGCGCATCTGGCCCTTGCCCCGGACGATCTCCTCGGCGGTGATGCCGTCGGTCACGACCCGGGCTACCTCGTCACGGCAGATCTTCAGCACGTCGTCGACCTTCGACGGCAGGCAGCCGACGTAGATGCCGAACTGGCCGGTGTCCGCGTACTGGGAGGTGTAGCTGTAGGTGCTGTAGGCCAGGCCGCGCTTCTCCCGGATCTCCTGGAACAGCCGGGACGACATGCCGCCGCCGAGCGCGGCGTTCAGCACGCCGAGCGCGAAACGGCGGTCGTCGGTGCGCGAGACGCCGGTGGTGCCGAGCACGAGGTTGGCCTGCTCGGTCGGCCGGTCCACCACTCGCACGCCGGAGCGGCTGGCGACCCCGGGGCCGCCGATGCGCGGCACCGCGGGCTCCGCCGTGCCGCCCAGCGCGCCGGCCCGCTCATACGCGGCCGCCACCAGCGCGACCACCCGCTCGTGGTCCACGTTGCCCGCCACCGACACGACCGTGCGGGGCGGCAGGTAGAAGCGCTGGTAGTACTCGCGGATGCGGTCACGGCTGAGCGCGTTGATCGACTCCTCGTTGCCGAGGATCGGGCGGCCGATCGGCGTGTCGCCGTACAGCTCGGCGGAGAACTGCTCGTGCACGACGTCCGACGGGTCGTCGTCGTGCATGGCGATCTCCTCAAGGATCACGCCGCGCTCGGACTCCACGTCGTCGTCAGTGATCAGCGAGGAGGTCACGACGTCGGCCAGCACGTCGATCGCGAGCGGGAGGTCCTCGTCCAGCACGCGGGCGTAGTAGCAGGTGTACTCCTTGGCGGTGAACGCGTTGATCTCACCGCCGATGCCCTCGATGGACGCGGAGATCTCCATGGCGTCCCTCGTCGCCGTGCCCTTGAAGAGCAGGTGCTCGAGGAAGTGGGTCGCGCCCATGTGCTCGGGCGCCTCGTCACGCGACCCGATCCCGACCCACATGCCGACCGCCACGCTGCGGACGGTCGGCATCTCCTCGGTCACCACGCGGAGTCCTCCGGGGAGGACGGTACGGCGGATCGCCCCCGCACCGTCCTTGCCCGGGTACAAGGTGGTGGTCGTCACGAGTTGCGCTCGTCCCGTCCGCCGCGGGTACGGCTGCGGCGCGGACGGGCGCCGCGCTCGTCGGCGGAGTCGGCCGCGGCCTCGGCGGGCACGTCCGGCGTCGCGTCGCCCGCACCGGCGGGGGCGGAGCCGTTCGAGCCGGTGGCGGCCTTCTCGGCGGCCTCCTTCTCGACGACCTCGACCGGCACCAGGGAGAGCTTGCCGCGCGAGTCGATCTCGGCGATCTCCACCTGGATCTTCTCGCCGACGTTCATGACGTCCTCGACGTTCTCGATCCTGCGGCCGCCGTGCAGCTTGCGGATCTGCGAGACGTGCAGCAGGCCGTCCTTGCCGGGCAGCAGCGAGACGAACGCGCCGAAGGCGGCGATCTTGACGACCGTCCCCAGGTAGCGCTCGCCGACCTCGGGCATGTGCGGGTTCGCGATGCCGTTGATGATCGTGCGAGCGGCTTCGGCCGACGGCCCGTCGACGGCGCCGATGTAGATCGTGCCGTCGTCCTCGATGGTGATCTCGGCGCCCGTGTCGTCCTGGATCTGGTTGATCATCTTGCCCTTCGGGCCGATGACCTCGCCGATCTTGTCTACCGGGACCTTGATCGTGATGATGCGCGGCGCGGTCGGGTTCATCTCCGCCGGGGAGTCGATCGCCTCCTGCATCACGTCGAGGATCGCGAGCCGGGCGCCTCTGGCCTGCTTGAGCGCGGCGGCCAGCACGCTGGCCGGGATGCCGTCCAGCTTGGTGTCCAGCTGCAGCGCGGTGATGACGTCCTTGGTGCCGGCGACCTTGAAGTCCATGTCGCCCATGGCGTCCTCGGCCCCGAGGATGTCGGTCAGCGTGACGTACTGGTCGCCCTCGCCGATGAGGCCCATCGCGATGCCGGCGACCATCTCCTTGAGCGGGACACCCGCGTCGAGCAGGGCCATCGTCGAGGCGCAGACCGACCCCATGGAGGTCGAGCCGTTGGAGCCGAGCGCCTCCGACACCTGCCGGATGGCGTACGGGAACTCCTCGCGCGACGGCAGGACGGGCACGAGCGCCCGCTCGGCCAGCGCGCCGTGACCGATCTCGCGCCGCTTGGGCGAGCCCACGCGGCCCGTCTCACCGGTGGAGTACGGCGGGAAGTTGTAGTTGTGCATGTAGCGCTTGGTCCGCTCGGGATTGAGCGTGTCGATCATCTGCTCCATGCGCAGCATGTTCAGCGTGGTGATGCCCAGGATCTGGGTCTCGCCGCGCTCGAACAGGGCCGAGCCGTGCACCCGCGGCACCACGTGGACCTCGGCGTTGAGCTGCCGGATGTCCTTGGGGCCGCGCCCGTCGATGCGCACGCCCTCCTTGATGACGCGCTCGCGCATCAGCTTCTTGGTCAGCGAGCGGAACGCGGCGCCGATCTCCTTCTCGCGGCCCTCGAAGTCGGGCAGCAGCTTCTCCGCCGCCAGCGCCTTGACCCGGTCGATCTCGAGCTCGCGCTCCTGCTTGCCCGCGATGGTCAGCGCGGAGGCCAGCTCGCTGCGGACCGCGCCGGTGACGGCCTCGAGCGCGTCCTCCTGGTAGTCCAGGAAGACCGGGTACTCGGCGGTCTCCTTCGCGGCGACCTCCGCCACCTTGGCCTGCGCCTCGCACAGCACCTTGATGAACGGCTTGGCGGCGTCGAGGCCCTGGGCCACGGTGTCCTCGGTGGGCGCGACCGCGCCCTCGGCGACGAGCTTGAGGGTGTCGCGGGTCGACTCGGCCTCGACCATCATGATCGCGACGTCGCCGTCGGGCAGGACCCGGCCGGCGACGACCATGTCGAACGTGGCCCTCTCCAGCTCGGAGTGGGCCGGGAACGCCACCCACTGGCCGTCGATCAGCGCGACGCGGACGCCGCCGATCGGGCCGGAGAACGGCAGCCCGGCGAGCTGCGTCGACAGGCTGGCCGCGTTGATCGCGACCACGTCGTACAGGTGGTCCGGGTTCAGCGCCATGATCGTGGCGACGACCTGGATCTCGTTGCGCAGGCCCTTGACGAAGGACGGGCGCAGCGGGCGGTCGATCAGGCGGCAGGTGAGGATGGCGTCCTCCGACGGCCGGCCCTCACGGCGGAAGAACGAGCCGGGGATCCGGCCCGCGGCGTACATCCGCTCCTCGACGTCCACCGTGAGCGGGAAGAAGTCGAGGTTCTCCTTGGGGTTCTTCGAGGCGGTGGTCGCGGAGAGGACCATCGTCTCGTCGTCGAGATAGGCGACGGCGCTTCCCGCCGCCTGGCGCGCGAGGCGACCGGTCTCGAACCGGATCGTGCGCGTGCCGAATGAGCCGTTGTCGATGACGGCTTCCGTGCTGTGGACACCCTCCACGGGGGACCTCCTTGGTGGTCGGTCTCCCGCGTCCGTGCGTATGCCGGGCTCCCCGTTCAGGTGCAGTGCCGGTCTTCGATCGAAGCGCCCGGTTCCGTCTGTACGGCTGTCGCCGTGCCGACCGGGGGCCACTACCGAGGACCGGCCCTCTCACGCCGCGGGATCGCGCGTGCTGCTTTGCTTGCGGACGCGGGGCACATGTCTGTCGGGTCGAGTCGGCCTCCCGGCTCCCTCTCCCTCTCGGCTGTTCAGTTGTACGAGCCGCCCGCGCCGCCTTCCGGCGGCCACGGGCCCTTTCCGTCCCGGGCCGTCGCGGCCCGTTACGAGAAGGGAGCGGCGAAGCATCGCCGCTCCCTTCTTACACTATCGGCGCAGACCGAGCCGCTCGATCAGGGAGCGGTAGCGCGTGATGTCCTTGGCCTGCAGGTACTTCAGGAGCCGCCGGCGGCGGCCGACCAGCAGGAGCAGCCCGCGCCGGCTGTGGTGGTCGTGCTTGTGGACCTTCAGGTGCTCGGTCAGGTCGCTGATGCGCTTGCTCAGCAGCGCGATCTGGACCTCCGGGGACCCGGTGTCGCCCTCTACGGTGCCGTACTCGGTGACGATCGACTTGGTGGTAGCGGCGTCAAGCGACACTGCTTCTCCTTCGTGTGGGAGGCACGCGCAACAACTTCGAGCCCGCGAACGACCGTGCGTGCCTACAGTCGCCGTGACAGGACAGCCGGGTGACGTGCGACGCCACCACAACAGGGCTGACAAACAAGGCTACCATCGCGCCCGGGTGACTCGCACAGTCACCGGCCGGCCACGTACGGAAGCTGCCCGTTCAGGCGGTGACCTCGCGTGCCCGGGCGACGTCGCCGTGCATCTGCTCGATCAGCGCCTCGATCGAGTCGAACCTCAGCGTGTCCCGCAGCCGCTCGGCGAAGTCCACCGCGACGTGCGCCCCGTAGAGGTCGAGGTCGTCGCGGTCCAGCGCGTACGCCTCCACCGTGCGCTCCACCCCGTCGAACGTCGGGTTCGTGCCGATCGAGATGGCGGCCGGCCAGCGCTCCCCCTCGTACGGCGAGGGCGCCTGGAGGCACTGCAGCCAGCCCGCGTACACGCCGTCGGCGGGGATGGCGGTGTCCGGCGGCGACTCGACGTTGGCGGTGGGGAAGCCGAGCGCCCGGCCGCGCTGGGCGCCCCGGACCACCACGCCCTCCACGCGATGCGGCCGGCCGAGCATGACGGCGGCCCCCGCCACGTCACCGGTGTCGAGCCGCTCCCGGATCAGCGTCGAGGAGATCGCCTCGCCGTTGCTGACGAGGGGGACTCCCACGGCCGCGAAGTCGTACTTCTCCCCCAGCGTCCGCAGTGTCTCCACGTCGCCTGAGGCCTTGTGGCCGAAGCGGAAGTTCTCCCCGACCACGACGCCGGCCGCGTGGAGGCGGTCGACCAGCGCGGTCTGGACGAACTCGTCGGGCGACATCCGGGAGAACTCCAGCGTGAACGGCAGAACGCACACCGCCTCGACGCCGAGCGACACCAGCAGCTCCGTCCTGCGGCGCGGGGTCGTGAGCCGGGGCGTGTGCGGGCCGGGCCGCACGACCTCGTCGGGGTGCGGGTCGAAGGTGACGACGACGGCGGGCAGCCCCAGGTCGCGGGCCATGCCGACCGCGCGGGCCACCATCTGCTGGTGGCCGAGGTGCACGCCGTCGAACACGCCGATCGTGACGACGGACCTGCCCCAGTCCTCCGGGACGTCGCCCAGCCCGTGCCAGCTCTGCACCTCGACCTCGATTCCTCTAGCTCTCGCGCAGTAGACAAGCCTGCCATGCCCCCGGCCGTACGGAGGACCCAGCCCCCGGCCGGGGTCCTCAGGCGAAGACCACCAGCGGCCTGGCCGCGCCCGCGCGTTCCTCGGCGAGCGCGAGCAGCGCGCCGTCAGGGGCGAAGACGCCCACCGGGCCGGGCCCCACGCCCGCGGCGGGCAGCCGCCCGCCGTGCGCGACCAGCCGCGCCTCCTCCTCCGTCACGTCCCTGCGGGGGAACGCGGCGGCCACGGCGTCGGCGATCGGCATGATGACGCATTCGCGCGCGAGCTCGTCGATCGTGCGGGCCGCGTCGATCCCGTACGGCCCGACGCGGGTGCGCCGCAGGGCGGTCAGATGGCCTCCGACGCCGAGGGCGGCGCCGAGATCGCGGGCCAGGGAACGGATGTAGGTGCCGCTGGAGCAGGTGATCGTCGCGTCGACGTCGACGGTCTCGGCGGAGCGCCGGATGGCGGTGACCTCGAAGCCGCTGACGGTGACGGGCCGGGCGGCGAGCTCGACCTCCTCACCGGCGCGGGCCCGCTTGTAGGCCCGCTCGCCGTTCACCTTGATGGCGCTCACCTGGGGCGGGACCTGGAGGATGGGGCCGGTGAGTGCCGCGATCCCCTCGTGGACGCCCTCGTCGGGCACGTGCCCGGCGGCGACCACGGCGGTCACCTCACCCTCCGCGTCGTCGGTGTTCGTCGTGACGCCGAGCCGGATGGTGGCCTCGTAGACCTTCTCGGTCAGCGCGAGGTGCCCCAGCAGGCGGGTCGCCTTCTCCACTCCGACCACGAGGACGCCGGTCGCCATGGGGTCGAGGGTGCCGGCGTGGCCGACCTTGCGCGTGCCGGCGACGCCGCGCATCTTGCTGACGACATCGTGGGACGTCCACCCGGCGGGCTTGTCCACGATGATCAGCCCGCTCGGCGGCGGTGTGCGTCTGGCTCTGGGCGTGCTCATGAGTCGTCCAATGTCGTTGCGGGCCGGGCCGGCCCGGGCGGGTCAGCCGGCGCCGGTGAGGAGGGGGCGAAGGGCCGCGATTGTCTCCTCCGGCGGAAGCGAGGAGGAGAAGCCGGCGGCGCGGGCGTGGCCGCCACCGCCGAGAGCGCCGCAGGCGCGGCTCACGTCCACGGCGCCCTTGGACCGGGTGGAGACGTTCCAGGTGCCCTCGTCGTCCTCCTTCAGCACGACCGCCACGTCGGCCTCGTCGACCCGGCGCACGACGTCGATGACGCCCTCCACCTCGTCGTACGGCAGGCCGTGCGGCGCGCGGTCGGCCCGGCTGACGTAGGTCCACACCAGCCCGTGGCCGGCCGCCTCGGACGGCTCCAGCCTGACCCGGCCGAGCGCCGCGCCGAGGACCGGCAGGTAGCCGAACGGCGAGCGGTCCCACAGCTCCCGGGCGATCTCGGCCGGATGGAGCCCTGCGGCGATCAGCCGCCCGGCCATGGCGTGGGCCGCCGGAGTCGCCGCCGAGTGCCTGAACGACCCGGTGTCGGTGACGAGCCCGGTGTAAAGGCAGGTGGCGACGTCGCGGTCGATCGTGAGCCCGAGCCTGCCGATGAGCTCCTCCACGACCATCGTGGTCGCGGCGGCCGAGGGGTCGACCAGGTGGACCGACCCGAAGCGCGTGTTCGACACGTGATGGTCGATCACCACGAGCTCGCCCGCCTTGCCCGCGTAGGGGGCGAGCAGGCCGAGCCGTTCCATGGTGGACGCGTCGAAAGTGATCATCAGGGAGGGCTCGGCCGGGTACGCCGAGGGTTCCACCAGCAGCTCCTGGCCGGGCAGGAACCGCAGGAGACGGGGGACGGAGAACGCGCGGTCGCCGAACGACGCGGTCACCTTCTTGCCGGCCCGCGCGAGCGCGAGGCCGAAGCCCAGCATGGCGCCGAGGGCGTCGCCGTCGGGGGACACGTGGCACGCGAGCGCCGGCGAGCCGGCGCCGCGGATCAGCTCGACCACCTGCTCCCAGTCCGCCTCGGCGATGGGGGCACCGTTCGTGGCGGTCACCTCGCGCGGCGCCCCGCCCGGTCGGAGGTCTCGTCCTCGCCCGCCTCGCCGGTCGTCTCCAGCTCCAGGTCGCCCTCAAGGTCGTCCTCGAACCGGTACGGGTCGGCGTCGCCGGCGAACGTGGCCCCCTGGGCCTTCTTGGCGATCTCCTCGTCCTTGGCCCGGGCCACGGCGAACAGATCGTCCATGTGGCGGGCGCTGTCCGGCAGCGGGTCGTGGACGAAGGCGAGCGTCGGCGTGTGCCGCAGCCCGGTCTGGCGGCCGACCTCGGACCGGATGATCCCCTTGGCGCTCTCCAGGGCGGCGGCCGTGTCGGCACGCTCGGCCTCGGAGCCGAAGACGGTGTAGTAGACCGTCGCGTCGCCCAGATCGGCGGTGATCTTGGCGTCGGTCACCGTGACGAAGCCGAGGCGGGGATCCTTGATCCGCCGCTCCAGCATCTCCGCGACGACCTGCTGGATGCGATCGGCCAGCTTTCTGGCGCGCGCTGCGTCCATGCTCACGCTCCCTCGTTCGATGTACGGCTGACGCGCGGGCCGGGCCGTCTATTCCTCGTGGTCGTTGAAGAGCCGCTGCCGCGCCGACAGCAACTCGATCTCCGGGTGGAAGGCCACCACGCGTTCACACGCCTCGAGCACCTCGTCGCAGTTGGCCGCCGAGGCCGACACGACGGCGACGGCGATCTCCGCGCGGCGGTGCAGGTCGAGGTGGCCCGTCTCGGCCACGGCGACACCGGGGAACCGCCGCTGTATCTCGGCGACGAGCGGGCGGATCAAGGAACGCTTCTGCTTCAGCGACTGCACGTCGCCGAGCAGGATGTCCAGGGTAAGGGCGCCTATGTACATGAAGGTCACACCGCTGAGGTGACGCCGAGCCGCCGCCCCCGGACGGGGGCGGCGGCGTCGGGCGTCAGGCGCGCGGCTTCTCCTGCATCTCGTACGTCTCGATGACGTCTTCGATCTTCAGGTCGTTGTAGCCGACCCCGATACCGCACTCGAAGCCCTCGCGGACCTCGGTCGCGTCGTCCTTGAAGCGACGCAGCGACGAAACGGTGAGGTTGTCGGCCACCACGACGCCGTCGCGGATGATCCGTGCCTTGCTGTTGCGGGTGATCGTGCCCGAGCGGACCATCGTACCGGCGATGTTGCCGATCTTCGGGACCTTGAAGATCTCGCGCACCTCGGCGGTGCCGGTGCGGACCTCCTCGAACTCCGGCTTGAGCATGCCCTTGAGGGCCGCCTCGATCTCCTCGATCGCCTGGTAGATGACCGAGTAGTACCGGATGTCGACGCCCTCGCGCTCGGCCAGGTCGCGCGCCCGCACCTCGGGACGCACGTTGAAGCCGATGATCACCGCGTTGTCGTCGGCGATCGCGAGGTTGACGTCGTACTCCGTGATGGCGCCGACCGCGCGGTGCAGCACGCGGAGGTTGACCTCCTCGCCCACGTCGATCTTGAGCAGGGCGTCCTCCAGGGCCTCGACGGAACCGGAGACGTCACCCTTGATGATGAGCTTGAGCTCGTCGACCTGGCCCTTCTCGAGGTCCTTGAACAGCTCCTCGAGAGTGCGGCGGCGGCCGGACTTCGCCATGTCGGCGATCCGCTGCCGCGCGGCCCGCTGCTGGGCGATCTGGCGCGCCATCCGGTCGTCGGTGACGACGATGAAGTTGTCACCGGCACGCGGGACGGCGGTCAGGCCGAGCACCAGGACCGGACGCGACGGGTCGGCCTCTTCGACCGTGTCCCCGTTGTCGTCCAGCATCGCCCGGACGCGGCCGAAGGCCTCGCCACAGACGATCGAGTCGCCCACCCGGAGCGTGCCGCGCTGCACGAGCACGGTCGCCACCGGGCCGCGGCCCTTGTCCAGGTGCGCCTCGATCGCGAGACCCTGAGCGTCCATGTCCGGGTTCGCCCGCAGGTCGAGCTCGGCGTCCGCGGTCAGCAGGATGGCCTCGAGCAGGTTCTCGATGCCCAGGCCCTGCTTGGCGGAGATGTCCACGAACATCGTGGAGCCGCCGAACTCCTCGGCCACCAGGCCGTACTCGGTGAGCTGGGCCCTGACCTTGGTCGGGTCCGCGCCCTCCTTGTCGATCTTGTTGACCGCCACCACGACGGGCACGTCGGCGGCCTGGGCGTGGTTGAGGGCCTCGATCGTCTGCGGCTTCACACCGTCGTCGGCCGCGACCACCAGCACAGCGATGTCGGTGGCCTGCGCACCACGGGCACGCATGGCGGTGAACGCCTCGTGACCCGGGGTGTCGATGAAGGTGATCTTCCGCTCTTGGTCCTCGTGCACCGTCGCCACCTGGTAGGCGCCGATGTGCTGCGTGATGCCGCCGGCCTCGCGGGCCACCACGTTGGTGTGGCGGATCGCGTCCAGCAGCTTCGTCTTACCGTGGTCGACGTGGCCCATGACGGTCACGACCGGCGGGCGCGGCGCGAGGTCGGCCTCGTCGCCCTCGTCCTCACCGAACTCGATCTTGAAGGACTCGAGGAGCTCTCGGTCCTCCTCCTCCGGGCTGACGACCTGGACGACGTAGTCCAGCTCGGCGCCGAGGAGCTGCAACGTCTCCTCGTTGACCGACTGCGTCGCGGTCACCATCTCGCCGAGGTGCAGCATGATCTGCACGAGCGAGGCGGGGTTCGCGCCGATGCGGTCGGCGAAGTCCGACAGGGAGGCCCCGCGCGGAAGGCGGATCGTCTGCCCGCCGCCCCGCTGGACCTGCACGCCGCCGATCGACGGCGCCTGCATGTTGTCGAACTCCTGGCGCCTCTGGCGCTTGGACTTGCGGCCACGGGTCGGACGGCCGCCGGGACGCCCGAAGGCACCCGCCGTACCGCCACCGCGGCCACGGCCGCCGGCGCCACCGGGACGACCGGCGAAACCGCCGCCACCGCCACCGGGACCGCCACCGGCGCCGCCGGGACGGCCTGCGCCCGCGGCACCCGTGCGGGGACCGCCGAAGCCGCCGCCACCGGGACGGCCACCGCCGCCACCGCCACCGGGACGACCGCCACCGCCACCGGGACCACCGGGACGGCCACCGCCGCCACCCGGACGACCGCCGCCACCGGGACCGCCGCCCGGACCCGCCGGACGGCCCTGGGGCATCATCGACGGGTTGGGACGCGGGCCGCCGGGACGCGGGCCACCGGCGCCGGGACCGGGACGCGGACCGCCCATGCCCGGAGCGGGACGAGGCCCGCCGGGACCGGGACGCGGGCCGCCGGCACCCGGCGCGCCACCGCGAGCGGCGGGCGGACGGGGCATGCCCGCGTCCCGGCCGCCGTCACGGCGAGGCTCACGAGGACCGTCGGCGGGGCGGTCGCCCCGATCCGGACGCCCTGGCGCGCCGTCACGGGCACCGGGACGCGCGGGCCGCTGGCCCATGCCGCTGGCGTTCGACGAGAACGGGTTGTTACCCGGGCGCGGGCCACGAGGGCCCGGCTTGGGACCGCCGGCACCGGGGCGTGAACCGCCTCCGGCGGGCGCGCCGGCACCGGCCGGCGCTCCAGGAGCCGGGCCGCCCGCACGGGCGGCCGGAGCCGGAGCCGGTCGCGGACCGGGCTTCGGGCCGGGCCCGGCGGGACGCTGACCGCCCATCTGCGGACGGGGCGCCTCGGCACGGACCTCGGGCCGCGCCTCCGGACGTGCATCAGCGCGCGCCGCCTCGGGCCGTGCCTCTGGACGCACCTCGGGCCGCGGGGCCTGCTGCGGACGGGCGGCCTCGGGGCGCGCCACGTCCGGCTGGGCCGCCGGCGGATGAGGCATGGGGACCGGACGCGGTGCGGGACGGGGACCCGGCTTCGGGCCCGGCCTCACTCCTGCGTCGGCCGACTGGGAAACGGGCGCCTGCGGGACGCCCCCGTTGGCCTGGCTCTCCGCCGGCCTTGGCGCCGGCCTGTGCGGCTGCGCCTGACGGGCGGGTTTGCCCCCGCCCCTGGAGGCGTCACCCTTGTTGAACGCCTCTGTGAGCTTACGGACGACCGGCGCCTCTATCGTCGATGACGCCGACCTCACGAACTCGCCCATCTCGGTGAGCTTGGCCATCACGACCTTGCTCTCGACTCCGAACTCCTTGGCGAGCTCGTACACCCGGACCTTCGCCACTGCACTCCCTAACTCGGCCCGGGAGGCAGTGCCGCCGGACCGTCGCTACCTGAACGTACTCATCGCCGCGTGCTCATCAGGCGCTCATAGCAATCTGACTCCGCCCATCAACTCGGCGTCCTACATGACATTTCCGTGCCCTGGCCCCGGGCTGATCCAGGGGCCAGCGGTAACCCTTCACCCGGACCGTCCGTGCGTCAACCCCTCGAGGTGAGCGCGCAAGACCGCCACGTCAAGCGTCCCCTGCGCGCGAAACGCGCGGGTAAACGCGCGGCGACGTTCTGCGAGCTCCAGACAGCGCGTGGACGGGTGCAACGACGCACCACGTCCCGGGAGCCGTCCTCGTGGATCGGGGACGATGACGCCCTCGACCACTACCAGGCGGAGCAACTCGGACTTTACCGTGCGAACCCGGCAACCCACACACGTTCTCAGCGGGGTCGCCTGGTGACCGTGTTCCAGCTTACCTTGCCGACGCATCAGCGGGATCAGCCGGTGCCTCCTCGGTGTCCGGCCTGATGTCGATGCGCCATCCGGTCAGCCGGTTGGCGAGGCGGGCGTTCTGCCCTTCCTTGCCGATCGCGAGGGACAGCTGGTAGTCGGGCACGATGACCCGGGCCATGCGGCCGTCCGCGTCGACGACGTCGACACGGGAAACACGGGCCGGGGACAGCGCATTCCCCACGAACTCGGCGGGGTCGTCGGACCAGTCGATGATGTCGATCTTCTCGCCGTGCAGCTCGGTCATCACGTTGCGCACCCGGGCGCCCATCGGGCCGATGCACGCGCCCTTGGGGTTGACCCCGGGCTTGCGGGACCTCACGGCGATCTTGGTGCGGTGTCCGGCCTCGCGGGCGATGGCCGCGATCTCGACGGTGCCGTCGGCGATCTCGGGGACCTCAAGCGCGAAGAGCTTCTTCACGAGGTTGGGGTGCGTGCGCGACAGCGTCACCGACGGGCCCTTGGGCCCCTTCTTCACCTGCACCACGTAGCAGCGGATGCGCTCGCCGTGCGTGTACTCCTCGCCGGGGACCTGCTCGTTGTGCGGGAGGATCGCCTCGATCTTGCCAAGGTCCACCAGCACCATCCGCGGGTCCTTGCCCTGCTGGATGATCCCGGCGACCAGCTCGCCCTCGCGGCTGGCGAACTCGCCGAAGTTGATCTCGTCCTCGGCGTCCCTGAGCTGCTGCAGGATCACCTGCTTGGCGGTGGTCGCGGCGATCCGGCTGAAGTTGCCCGGGGTGTCGTCGTACTCCCTGACGACCTCGCCGCCCTCGTCCAGCTCGGCGGCCAGGATCGTCACGTGGCCCGAGACCCGGTCGAGCTCGGCACGGGCCTTCTGCGCCGCGCCCTCCGTGCGGAAGTACGCGATCAGCAGTGCGTCCTCGATCGCCTTGACGACCAGGTCGAAGGAGATGTCCTTCTCCCGTTCGAGGCTGCGCAGGACGCTCATGTCAATGTCCACAAGGCTCCCCCTTAGCCCTCGTCGCCGACGCCGGCGCCATCGCCGGCCTCGACGTCCTCATCAAGACCATCATCCAGCTCGTCATCGAGCCCCTCGTCCCCGGCGCGGTTGAACTCGACCTGCACCCTGCCCCTGACCAGCTCGCCGTACGGGAGGCGGCGGGCGCCGTCCAGCTCCACGCCGGACTCGTCGGCGCCGGTCACGCGTCCCTCCACGGAGGCGCCGTCGAGCAGCTCGGCCTTGACCAGCCTGCCCCGCGCCCTGCGCCAGTGGCGCGGCTCCGTGAGCGGCCTGTCGACCCCGGGGGAGGTGACCTCCAGGACGTACGGGCTGCCGCCCAGCACGTCGGCGTCGTCGAGGTGCTTGGAGATCGCGTGGCTCACGTCGGCCACGTCGTCCAGGCTCACGCCGCCGTCGCGGTCGACCACCACGCGCACGAGCCGTCGCCGGCCCGCCGGGGTGACCGTCACGTCCTCCAGGTCGAACCCCTCGGCGGCGACCACCGGCCCGAGAAGCTCCACCAGGCGGCCGCGTCGAGCGTCGCTGCCCATTGCCGACCTCCCATTTCGCCGGGTACCTCGTCCGATGTGCCAACAGCCTATCGACACCGCGATGCGGATCAGCGCACAGCCGGACGGCGAGCCGACACGAGCACGACCAACGTCACGAAGCGGTGACTACTGGGCGGCGCGCCGTACGATGCTATGTCGTGGAGACGACCGGCGGAGCACGGGTGACCAGGCGCCTGGTCCTGCGCACTGCCGGGGGCGCCATAGGGGGCACCGTCGGGGGTGTCGCGGCGGCCGGTCTGGTCGCCGGCTGCTCCTCCCGTACAGCGGAACCTCGCAGGCCCAAGCCGCCGGATCCCCAGACCGTCCTGCTGAGATCGCTGATCGCGGGCAAGGAGCAGATGATCGAGCTCTACCAGCGCGCGGCGCTGTCGCAGGCCCGGCTCGCCGGCGCTCTGGAGCCGTTCCGGCAGCGCCACGTCGCCCATCTCGCCGCCCTGCGGGCGCTGCTGCCCAAAGAGGCGGCGGCCACGCCCTCCGTTTCCGGCCTCTCCCCTACGGTCTCGGCTTCGCCCTCGGCTGAGGGGGTGTCCCTGAGCGGGCTCCGCGACGCGGAGCGCAAGGCGTCCGCCGCGCGGCCCGCGCAGACGGCCGGCGCCTCCCCGGCCCTCGCCCAGCTGCTGGTCAGCGTCGGCGCCTGCGAGGCCGTGCACGTCGTGGCGCTCGGGAGGGTGCGTGGGTGAGGCGGCCGACGCTCTCGCCAAGGCCCTGTCCGCCGAGCACGCCGCCGTGTACGCCTACGGGGTGGTCGGCGGCAGGACGTCGGGACGGCTCCGCGCCCGGGCCACGTCGGCCTTCGACGCCCACCGGGCGCGCCGCGACCGGCTCCGCACGCTGATCGAGCAGCGGGGCGGCCGGCCGGCCGAGCCCGGCCCGATGTACCGGCTGCCGTTCGAGGTGCGCACCACGGCCGACGCCGTACGGCTCGCCGTGATCGTGGAGGAGCGTCTCACCACCGCCTACCTGGAGCTGGCCGCCGACCGGGATCCCGCGCTGCGGCGGCTCGCCGCCGCGGCCGCGCAGGAGTGCGCGACCCGGGCGTACGGCTGGCAGCCGGTCGTGAACGCGTTCCCCGGCATGCCGCAGCCGGCGGGCGCCTCCCCCTCACCGGCGACGGCCGAGCCCGCGACCGCCGGCCCCGGCGTTTCGCCGGACGACCAGGCTCCGTCTGACAGCGAGGCTCCGTCTGACAGCCAGGCTCCGCCGGACAGCGAGGCTCCCACAGACGCCGGGGCCACGGTGGACGGGGGCGGCCAGTGACCGGCCACTCCACCGCCGGGACCTGAGGCCCATAGCGGGCCGTCGCGGTCGCAGCGGCCGTTGAGGGCCGCCGTGGCCGTGAGGCCGCGGCGGCCTTCGAGGTCAGGGCCGGCAGGCCGCGAAGACGCGGTCGGCCGCCTCGTCGAGCGGGATCTCCTCCTTGGTCCCCGTCACGCGGTCCCGCAGCTCCACGACGCCCTGGGCCAGGCCCCGCCCGACGATCAGGACGGTCGGCAGGCCGAGCAGCTCGGCGTCCTTGAACTTGACGCCCGGCGAGACGCCGGCGCGGTCGTCGACGAGGACCCGCAGGCCACGCGACTCCAGCGTCTCGGCGAGCCGGCTGGCCACCTCGATCTGGTTGTCCTTGCCGGTTCCGACGATGTGGACGTCGGCAGGCGCGACCTCCCGGGGCCACAGCAGACCCAGCTCGTCGTGCCGCTGCTCGGCCAGCACCGCCACCGCCCGGGACACGCCGACGCCGTACGAGCCCATGGTGATGCGGATCGGCTTGCCGTCGGGGCCGAGCGCGTCGAGCCCGGCGGCGTCGGCGTACTTGCGGCCGAGCTGGAAGATGTGGCCGATCTCGATGCCACGGTCGATCGACAGCGGGTGGGCGCAGCGGGGGCAGGAGTCGCCCGCCCTTACCTCGGCCGCCTCGATCGTGCCGTCGGGGTGGAAGTCGCGGCCGGAGACGACGTTGGCGGCGTGCCTGCCCGGCTCGTTGGCGCCGGTCACCCAGGACGAGCCGGTCACGACGCGGGGGTCGACCAGGTAGCGGATGCCGAGCGACTTCAGCACCTGGGGGCCGATGTAGCCGCGCACCAGGCCGGGATGACGGGCGAAGTCCTCGGCCTCGAAGATCTCGGGCACGCCGGGGGCGAGGGCCGCCTCCAGGCGCTTGAAGTCGACCTCGCGGTCGCCGGGCAGGCCGATGATCAGCGTCTCGGCCTCGTCCGAGCCGGGCGTGCGCACTTTCACCACGATGTTCTTGAGCGTGTCGGCGGCGCTCACGCCGAGGCCGTAATGCTCGTTGACGTGGTCGACCAGCGACTGGATCGTGGGCGTGTCCGGCGTGTCGAGGACCTCGACGGGCGGGTGCTCCACCGTGATCGCGGCCGGCGCGGGCGTCACGACGGCCTCGGCGTTGGCGGCGTAGCCGCAGTTGTGGCAGGCGACGAACGTGTCCTCACCGGTCGCGCAGGGCGCGAGGAACTCCTCCGAGGCGGAGCCGCCCATGGCCCCGGACATGGCGAAGCAGATCCGGTAGTCGATGCCGAGCCGGTCGAAGATCCGGATGTAGGCGTCCCGGTGCTGCTCGTAGGAGCGCTTGAGACCGTCGTCGTCGAGGTCGAAGGAGTAGGAGTCCTTCATGACGAACTCGCGGCCGCGCAGGATGCCGGCCCGGGGACGGGCCTCGTCGCGGTACTTCGTCTGGATCTGGTAGAGGGTCACCGGGTAGTCCTTGTAGGAGGAGTACTCCCCCTTGACCATGTCGGTGAACATCTCCTCGTGGGTCGGCCCGAGCAGGTAGTCGGCGCCCTTGCGGTCCTTGAGGCGGAAGAGCGTGTCGCCGTACTCGGTCCAGCGGCCGGTCGTCTCGTAGAAGTCGCGGGGCAGCAGGGCGGGGAACAGCACCTCCTGGGCGCCGATCCGGTCCATCTCCTCACGCACGACGCGGGCCACGTTCTCCAGCACGATCTTGCCGAGGGGCAGCCAGGAGTAGATGCCGGGCGCGACGCGGCGGACGTACCCGGCGCGGACGAGCAGCTTGTGGCTCGGCACTTCCGCGTCCGCCGGATCCTCACGCAGGGTGCGCAGGAACAGGGTCGACATACGCAGTAGCACGGCTACTCCTTGCTCGTGATGGTCGCGCGCGGTGTCTCCTCGGAGACGGCGTGGACACGGGACGACGATGTGACCCCCAGGCTATCGACTCCGGGCCGCCCGCCGCCCTCCCTTATGGCCGCGCCGCTGTGGCGAGCCCCGGGCCGCGGCTCAGGAACGGCCGGCCAAGCTGTGGGCGGCGGTGACGGCGCCCGCCGTGCACGACTCCCCCAGGTCGGCCGCCGCCCTGCGGCGCAGCATGGCGACGCAGAGCAGGCCGAAGCCGAAGGCGGCGGCCGAGCCCCACGGCCAGGCCGGCGGCACGTAGCCCGCGGTCCACGGCCCCGTGTCGTCCAGCACGCCGGCCGCGAGCACCATGGCGAGCACGGCGGCCGCCGCGTCTCCGCGCGGGCTCACGTGCCGCGCGATCTGGGCCAGCACGCCGGCGAGCACCAGGAGGAGCAGCATCCGGTCGCTTCCCGGGACGTCCAGGAGGGACTGCCCGCGGGCTGTCACCGTGACGAGACGACCGCACGCCAGGCCGGCGACGGTCAGGCCGGTGTTGACGGCGGCCCAGCCGACCCCGAGCGACACGCGGCCGACGACCAGCATCACGACGAGAAGGAGCGGCCCCGCGAGCGGAGCCATGGGCCCGGCGGTGGGGGCGGGGGCGACGGCGCCGAGCAGGATGCCCGTGATCAGGCACAGCAGCAGCTGCCGCTGGATCAGGCGCTCCCTCCGGTCCAGACACTCGAAGTCGACCGGGGAGGGGTCAAAGGTATCGAGGGATTTCACATTCAAACCGCGGCCATCTGTATATGGATCACATTGACGACTACAACCAGTGTATATGTATGTCAAATAGCCCATATTCGGCAGCCGTATCCGGCAAAGGCCGCGCCAAGGCGGAGGGGTCTCCACCTCGGCGCGGCCTCTGACGTCGGCTTACGGTCCGAACGGCGCCCTGTTCTCCAATAGCGCGGTTTTCCAGTGGGGCCGTTCTCCAGTGGCGCGCCCCGCGCGGCGGAGCCGGGCGGGGAACGGCCCGGTGAACGACCCGGCGCTCATCCGCCGAGCAACTCCTCCCAGTGCTGCCGGGAGGCGCCCCGGCCGGAGGCCCCCCGATCGCGGCCGCCCGCCGCGCCTCCCGCCGTGCCGTCCAGCGCGGCGGACAGGCGCCACAGCCCCGGGCGGTCGCGCAGCCGTTCCATGCCCGAGGGGTCGATCGCCCGCAGCACGATGCTCACGCCCATCACTTCCAGCGACGCGCTCGACGCGGTCGCGGGGCCGTCCGGGGCGCCGAGCGGCCCGGCGGGCTCCCCCATCCGCTCGGCCAGGAGCGTGGCGACCTCCGACGCGTACGGGCCTTCGCGCCACTCCAGGTGCCAGGACTGGTCGTTCCCCTGCCACCAGGCGAGGTCGCGGCAGGCCTCGAGCACCTCCGCCTCGCCGGACATGGCGGCCATCACCCGGCCCAGCGCCTCGTAGCACCGCGCGTGCGGCGTGCGGGCGCCGCCGGGCGCGCCGCCATGGGCCTCTTCACGCGGCCCGCCGTACGGCCTCCCGTGGCCCGGCGGACCATTGACGGCGCGTAGGCCTTCACCCACCTCAGCTGTGAAAACGGCGCCCGGTGGCGCGCCGGGCCGATCTTCTCCGGTGCCGTGCCCGGGACCACGCTCCATGCCGAGCGCGGCGCCGGGCTCGTCCCGCCCCCCGCGGAATGCCCTCATGTCTGGGAGGGTCCCACCGCGGCGCCGTCTCGTCTTCGGGTTTCCCCGTCTTTTAGCACCAGAGGCCACGGGCATCACTTTGATCGCGCCGGGGCGATCCACGCAAGCCTTGATCCATTCGATCGGCATGTCCCGTCTTCCCCGCTGACAGCACGGGGCCCGATGATGAACAATCGGTTTCAAGGACGCCGCCGCTTGGTGGGGACAAGGTGGACAGGGTGACATTGCGCGTGGCGATCGTCGGGTCGGGCCCAGCCGGGATCTACACGGCTGAAGCGCTGACCAAGCAGTCGGAGGGGCCGGTCGAGGTCGACGTGCTTGAGCGGCTGCCCACCCCGTACGGCCTCGTCCGGTACGGCGTGGCGCCCGACCACACGTCGATCAAGTCGATCGCCGGCTACCTCCAGCGCGTCCTGGAGACCCCGGGCGTGCGCTTCCTCGGCGGGCTCGAACTGGGCTCGGACGTCTCGGCCGGCGATCTGCTCTCCTGCTACGACGCGGTGGTCTACTGCACCGGGGCGATGGTCGACCGGCGGCTCGGCGTCCCCGGGGAGGACCTGCCGGGAAGCGTCGCCGCGACCGACTTCGTCAACTGGTACTGCGGGCATCCGGACGTCCCGCCGGAGACGTTCTCGCTGGACGCCGAGGAGATCGTGGTCATCGGCGTCGGCAACGTCGCCGTGGACGTCGTGCGCATCATGGCGAAGACGGCCGACGAGCTGCGCGGCACCGACGTGCCGGAGGAGGTGCTGGAGCGGCTCGCGGCCTCACGGGTCAAGCGCATCCACATGGTGGGGCGCCGGGGGGCCGAGCACGCCAAGTTCACCCTGAAGGAGCTGCGTGAGCTGGGCGACCTGCTGAACGCTGACGTCCTGACGTTTCCCGACGAGGTCGAGGTGGGGGACCTGACGGCGCTCTCGCGGCAGGTCAGGGGCAACGTCGACGTGCTGCGGTCGTGGTCGTCCCGGCCGCCGGCCGACCGGCCGCGGCGGCTGGAGGTGCGCTTCTGGCTGCGCCCGGTGGAGATCCTCGGGGTCTCCCACGTGGAGGGCGTGCGGCTGGAGCGGACCCGCCTGGAGGACGGGCGCGTCACGGGAACCGGCGAGTTCGAGACGATCCCGGCCGACATGGTCATGCGGTCGGTGGGCTACCAGAGCGTCGCGCTCCCCGGCGTGCCGTTCGACAGCGCCTCGATGACCGTGCCCAACGTGGCGGGGAAGGTGTCGGACCGGCAGTTCGTCGCGGGCTGGCTCAAGCGCGGCCCCACGGGGGTGATCGGCACCAACAAGTCCGACGCCGCCGAGACCGTGCGTACGCTGCTGGCCGAGGCCGTTCCCGGCACGGCGACGGCACGGCTCGACGACCTGCTGAACGCCCGGGGCGTCTGCGCGGTGACGTACAAGGACTGGCTGTCCATCGAGGCGGCCGAGGCGGAGCTGGCGGCCGGCCTCAAGCGGGGGGAGCGGGTCAAGCTCGTCGGCCGGGACGCGATGCTGACGGCCTGCGGCCGCGTCGCCAGGCGGGCATCCGAAGCGCCGGAGGCGCCGTCGTCCTGACCCGGAGGCGCGGCGGCCTGGACGGCCTCGTGGCCGTGACGGGAGGGCGGCTCAGCTCCAGTGAGCGGGCCGGTGGTAGACGGCGCCGTCCCGGCCGGGCACCAGGGCGGGCAGCTGCGACTGCCGGATGAGCGCCTCGCCGAGGGGGAACCAGGCGTCGCTCGCCCGGCGCAGCCCGTCCGAACGCCTGCCCGGGGGGAACACGGTGACCAGCCGCGTCTTGACACCCGTCCGGGCGTCCACCATCCGGACGGCCTCCATCGCCGCGCACAGGTCGGAGTCCGCGGAGACCAGCAGCACCACGTCGACCAGACCAAGCGCGACGTCGGCGACGATCGACGCCGCCAGCGCCGCGTCGGACTGCTTCTCCTCGTACGTGCGCCACGACTGGCCGCACCTGCGGCAGCGGGCCCACTGCTCCTGGAATCGCCCGAGCACGACGTCCACCCCCCGGCTCTGCAGAGCCGCCTGATACGTCTGCTGGCGGGCGAGCGCGCGCGGCTCACCCCGGACGGGTGCGGTGAAGTAACGGACCACGGTGAGCGCCTGCGCCGGCTTGAGCAGCCGGTCCGCCAGGGCATGGAGATCCAGCCACAGGTAGCGCCGTCCCCCGAGGAAGCGGAGCCCGTAGTAGAGGTTGAACCCGTCCACATACACGCCGACGCGCACGGATGCGGCAATGGGGTTGTCGCGCATCGGCATCACGTCCTAACATGGAGTCACCGCGCCAGGGGCTACGTCCTCTGGCTCTACGGCCCCCGCAAGGGGGCCGTTTCTTTTTCGTTCACCTGTTCGATGAACAGGATAGCCAACGCTCCGCGCTCCCGTGGCCACGATCGGTAATCATCCGTTTTGTCGCGAGTGGACGGCCGGTGCGAGGATCGTCGGCATGGAGACGACGCTGACGGGCCTGGACGGCCTCCTGGACGGATTCGCCGAGACGCACCGCGAGCAGCTCACCCGCTTCCCCGCCGCGGCGGCACCGTGGCAGCCGGTGCACACCGTCTACGTTCCGGCAGACAAGGTGACCGCCGAGGTGGTCTCCGAATGGCGGCACGCGGCCACCGGGCTGCTGAACCGCCTCTGCTTCACACCGGGCGACCTCGCCGCCGTGTTCGAGCTCGACCCCGAGCTCGCCCTGCCCGTCCACGACCGGGTGCGCCGCAAGCTCGCCGCCGAGCCCATCGAGGACCTGCGCGTCGACTTCGAGGACGGGTACGGCGTGCGCCCGTCCGAAGAGGAGGACCGGCACGTCGAGAGCGCGGCGGCGGCCGTGGCGGCGATGCACGAGGCGAGCGCGCTCCCCCGGCGGTGGGGGCTGCGGGTCAAGTCGTTCGCCGACGGCGACCCGCGGCGCTCCGTGCGGACGCTCGACGGCTTCGTCACCGAGGTGATCCGGCGCGCGGGAGGGCTGCCCGGCGGGTTCACCGTGACGTTTCCCAAGGTGCTGATGGAGGCCTATCTGGGGCAGTTCACGCGCTGCCTGGAGGCGCTGGAGGCGTCCTCACGCCTGGCGCCGGGGACGCTGCGGTTCGAGATGCAGGTGGAGGCCCCGCAGACCGTGCTGATGCTCCAGCGGTCGGCGGACCTGGTGCCGTCGCTCGGGGGGCGACTGGCGGCGGCGCACCTCGGGGTGTTCGACTACACCGCGTCCCTCGGGCTGCCGCCTGGCGAGCAGCGGCTCGACCATCCCGCCTGCGATCACGCCCGCCATGTCATGCAGACCGCGCTCGCCGGGACCGGCGTGGAGCTGTCGGACGGCTCGCTGGCCGCCGCTCCGGCGTCGGACTCGCCCGCCGACGTGCGGCGGCTGCTGCGGAGGCACGCCGAACTGGTGCGGCATTCGATGTCCAACGGCTTCTACCAGGGCTGGGACATGCACCCGTCCCACCTGGTCAGCCGGTTCACCACCGTCTACGCCTTCCACCTCGCCCGTTACGAGGACCACGTCGAGCGGGTCCGCGCGTGGGAGGAGCGGCGGGACGCGGCCGGAGGCGTCCTTGACGAGCCGGCCACGATCAGGACGCTGGCCGCCGCCATCGCCCGCACCGACCAGGCCCTCGCCTGACGGGGCACGGGCCCGCTTGGCGCCGGGCGGCCTCAGATCTGGTCGACGGCCTGACGCCAGTCGTTGACCAGCGCCGGGTCGACCGGGTCGCTCCACCTTCCCCGTACGGCGCTGCCGACGTGGAAGGCCCGCACGCCGTAGTCGAGCAGCACGGGCACGTGCTCCTTCCTGAGGCCGCCCCCCGCGAGCACGAGGGGGGCGTCCCCGGCCTCCGCCCGTGTGCGCAACACACCCAGGCCTGCGCCCACTCCCTGCGACGAGCCGGACGTGAGCACGGTGGCGAGGTTGGGCAGGAGCCGTACGGCACGCCAGGCCGCCTGCACGTTCGCGGCGTGGTCCACGGCGCGGTGGAACGTCCAGGGCAGCGGCGAGACCGCGTGGATCAGCGCGTCGGTCGCGGCCCGGTCCACCGACCCGTCCTCCAGGAGGAACCCGAAGACGAACCCGGCCGCCCCCGCCTCGGACAGCTCCTTGACGTCGCGCCGGAGCCGGTCGAGCTCCTCCGCCGTCACGGTGAAACCGGCGTTGCACCGCAGCATGACCATCTGGGGCAGCGCGGACTCCCCCGCGATCGCGGCGACGAGGTCCGCCGAGGGGGTGAGCCCGCCCGAGCCCATATCGGACACGATCTCCAGGCGGTCCGCGCCCCCCTCCTCGGCGGCCACGGCGTCACGAACGTCAAGCGCGATCACTTCAAGGAGAGATCCCGTCATGAAGTGAACAGTATCGGGTCCCTTTGCGGTGCCGTACGGCATCCGCCCTGTTCAGCACTCGATCAACTCCTTGTGGGTGGTGATGTCAAGAACGTTCCGCGGCCGGCGGGTGCGGACAGGGTGCGGGGCGGCCGCTCCGGACCGCTCCAGGAGCCGCCCTCCGGCGTGCTGCGGATCCGGCGCACCGTAGGAGGCCGGCCGCTCGAAGAGCGCCCCGGAGGCCCGGTGCGGCAGGTCGACGGTCCGGACGTGCCGGAAGCCGGCCCCGCTGTAGTAGGACTGCAGCCGGGCGTTGTCCTTGGAGCAGTCGAGACGCAGCCAGCGCCGGCCCTGGGCGCCGGCCCGCAGCCCGGCCCAGTCGAGCAGCGTCTCGCCCAGCCCCTGTCCCGAGTAGCCCCTGCTCACCGCGAGCTTGTGGACGTACAGCGCGTCGCCGGGGCGGTCGGACGGGCGCCAGAACTCCGGGTCGGCATGGCCGTCGACGGCGACCGTGGCGGCGGGCGGCCGCCCGGCGCCGCCGAGCAGGTAAACGACACCCTCGGCGATCAGCGGCTCGATGCGGTGCGCCGGAAAACCCCCCGCCGGCCACTGCCGTACCCCCAGGGCGTCCAGCCAGTGCGCGGCCTCCGCGAGGAGGGCGAGCACGGCGGGCAGGTCCTCCGGCGTGGCGCGGCGGAGCGTGAGTTCTGTGGCGAGATCCAGGGTGGTCGCAGGCATGGAAGAGTCCTTTCGATGCTGAGGGCGTTGGAGTGAACACGAAGAGTGACGGCATGACGCCGTATCGTGGCGCGCCGGGCCGCTACGGCCGGGCCTGAGAGGCGTCAGGGGGCCCGGGCGCGGCGCGGGGATCGATCAGGCCGGGCGCATGCGGCGGCCACGGCGGGGCGATCAGAGTTGGCGCCTTGATCGCGGGCACGGTGATCACGGGGGCGGTGATCCCGCCGGGCATGCGGATCGCAGCGGGCAGGGGAAGGGGAACCGCCCCTCCGAACAGAGGTGGCCGGCCGGGGACGCCCCCTCAGACGAGGGAGCGTCCTGGCCGCGTCAATGACGTTCCAGCTCGTATCGGATCAGGTGCTTGTCGGCGGGGAGCACCGACACGGCGACACGCACGGGCGTGTCCTCCGCGTCGTAACCGACTCGGACATAAACGACAACTGGCGTGCCCGGTTCGAGCTGGAGCCGCAAGGACTCATCCGAGGTCGGCATTCGTGCTGAGATGTCGTCGACAACCCTGACTTGGACGTGCCCGAGCTCCTCCAGCACGCGGTTGGCGCCGCGCGTGATGTCTCCCGGCCTGGCGATCTCGGAGCCCGCGACGAACTCCAGCGGGAAGTACGAGTCGAAGGTGTTGTACGGCTGGCCGTCCACGAACCGCAGCCGGCGGCGGACGACGGCGGGGGCGCCGTCGGCGAGGGCGAGGCGGATGGCCACGTCCTCGGGAGGCTCCACGATGGAGACCTCGATCCTCTGATCAGCCGTGCGGCCCTCCGCGGTGACCGCGTGAACGAACGAGTCGAAGCGCGGCTCGCTCTGGTCCAGGGGGAGGAACTCGTCCTGGGGGCGCATCAGGAAGGGGCGGCGCTCGCGTACGAAGGTCCCGCGCCGGCGCATCCGCAGGATGAGGCCCTCGTTCTCCAGCTCGCCGAGGGCCAGCCGTACAGTGTTACGACTGACGCCGTGCGCCTCCATGAGGTCGGTCTCGGTCGGGATCTGGTCGCCCGGCGCGAGTTCGCCCGTGTAGATGGCCCTGCGAACCTCGGCGGCCACCTGCTGGTAGAGCGACGAACGTGCCATCTTCCTCAATCCACCCTTTTGTTCCAACAAATCTAGAGGATCTCGGTCTAACGGGAAACAACCCCTTGACCGGAGCCCCCGGCTCCGCGCATTATCCAAACGTTGGTACAAATCCATCCAATGGGGGTGGGGACGGGTGCTAGCAGTCCGTGCGGGTACGCCGTACCTGCCGTGGCGCGATCCCTGCGAGGCGACGCGCCTGCTGCGCTACGCCCTGCACAAGCAGGGGTTCACCCACACCTATCAGAGCAACGGGAACGGCATGTCTGTGCTGTCGGTATCTACCGATCTCACCGTCTGGTGCAAGAACGGGTCGTTCGTCTGGCACGAGGGCGATCTCGTGATCACCCATCCGGCCGACGACCCGGACGGCGCGACACGTCTCATCATGCGGCACTACCGCACGCCGGAGCGGCCGTCCGACGAGGACGCAGGCTCCCCGCAGACTCCGCGCGGTTAACGAGGTCTCGACCCCAACCCTCGCCGGGGTCGAGATCTCTCGCCGGGGCGCGACGCGTCCTGGCGGGTCCCCCACGCCCGCCAGGACGCGTTGTCGTTACACCTGCCGCCCCCGCCGGGCACGGCCCCCCGCCGCCTCCGCTTCGCCCTTCCGCGCCTCCGCCCCCGGCTCGCGCTTCCGCGTATCCGGCCGGCATCACCGGACGCCGCGCTCCCGGCCCCTCGGCGGCCACCGCCCTCTGTCCAGATTGCGAAGAAACTTACTGTTAACAGCTTTGGGGAATGTGCGTACCGAGGGGCGCATTGACACTTACTTGGGAGGTCTTCTGCCGTCCGGGTAGATTCATGGCGGCAGCAGCGGCACACCGCGACTGAGGAGGCCCGTGCAGGATGAGCGTCCCCGTGTCGCGGAGGGTCGGCCATGACGGCGCCCGTTCGATCCCGGCAGTGCACTCCCACCACTTCAGGAACGTGCTCGGCAGGTTCGCCACCGGCGTGGTGGCGGTGACGGCGATCGACCCGGCCGACGGGGAGCCCTACGGCCTGGCGGTCAACTCCTTCACCTCGGTCAGCCTCGACCCGCCGCTGGTGGCGTTCTGCGTCTCCCACGACAGCACGACGTGGCCGCGCCTCAAGGCGGCGGGCGGCCTGTGCGTCAACGTGCTCGCCGACCATCAGCAGCGGGCGTGCGCGCAGCTCGCGGCCCGAGGGGGCGACAAGTTCGCCGGGCTGTCATGGTCGCTGTCCCCGGGCGGCGGCCCGGTGCTCGACGGGGCGCTCGCCTGGATCGACTGCACCGTGGAGAACGAGCACGTCGCGGGCGACCACGTGATCGTCGTGGCCCGCGTCCACCGGCTCGACAAGCATCACGACGGCGGCCCGCTCGTGTTCTTCCGCGGCGCGTACGGCGGCTTCCAGCCCTGACCGCCGCCCCCGGCCCCGGTCCGCTCCCGTCCCTCCTTTCCCCCGGTCGTCCCGGCATACGCGGACACCGACCGGTCGGTATGCTGCCCGCATGACTCTGTTCTCTGTGGAAGGCAAGACGGTCGTCGTGACGGGCGGCTCCCGCGGGATCGGCAAGATGATCGCGCGGGGCTTCCTCGACGCGGGCGCCACCGTCTACATCTCCTCGCGGAAGAAGGACGAGCTGGAGGCCACGGCCGCCGAGCTCGGCTGCCCTGCCGTCCAGGCCGACCTGTCCACGGCCGCGGGCGTGGAGGCCCTGGTGGAGGCGGTCTCCGCCACGGAGACCCGGCTCGACGTGCTCGTCAACAACGCGGGCGCGAGCTGGGGCGCGCCTCTGGAGGAGTATCCGGAGCACGCCTTCGACAAGCTCTGGGACATCAACGTGAAGGGCGTCTTCTTCCTGACGCGGCGCTTCCTCCCGCTGCTGCGCGCGGCCGCCTCGCCCGGCGACCCGGCCCGCGTGATCAACATCGGCTCGATCGACGGGCTCCGCGTGCCGTTCATGGAGAACTACGCCTACTCCGCCGCGAAGGCGGGCGTGCACATGCTGACCCGGCACCTCGCCCACCAGCTCGCCCCGGAGTCCATCACGGTCAACGCCATCGCGCCGGGCCCGTTCGAGTCGAAGATGATGGCTTTCGCGCTGGACGATCCGGGCATGCGCGGCGCGATCGAGAGCAGCGTCCCGCTCCGCCGGATCGGCAGGCCCGACGACATGGCGGGCGCGGCCATCTTCCTCGCCTCCCGGGCCGGCTCCTACCTCACCGGCGCGGTCATCCCCGTCGACGGCGGGATCAGCACGCACGGCTGAGCCCGCCGTTTAGAGGGGCCGTTCAGACGGGCCGTTTAGACTTCCGCGCATGGCGCAGGTCGCGGTGTGCGGGCCGGGTGAGTGCACTCCCGAGGAGGCCGGGGCCGCCGAGGCGGTGGGCCGCCTCCTGGCCGAGGCCGGCGCGGTCGTGCTGTGCGGCGGCTACGGCGGGGTGATGGGCGCCGCCGCGGCGGGCGCCCGGGAGGCCGGCGGCATCGTGGTCGGGCTGTTGCCGGGCCGCGACCGCGCGGGAGCGAGCCCGGACCTCACCGTGGCCCTCCCGACGGGCCTTGGCGAGGCGCGCAACGCGCTGATCGTGCGGGCCGCCGACGCGGTGATCGTCGTGGGCGGGTCCTGGGGCACGCTGTCGGAGCTGGCCCTGGCCCGGCGGACCGGCACCCCGGTGATCACGCTCGGGGGCTGGCGGGTGGTCGACGCGGCGGGCCGTCCCGTCCCCGGGCCCGTCCCCGCCGGCGGGCCCGCCGACGCCGTGCGGCTGGCCCTGACGGCCGAGGCGGGTGCCGAGGCGGGCTAGGCCGCGTCCTCAGAGCAGGCCGGCGAGCGCCTGGGCGAACATGTCGGGGGCGGCCAGCTCGTAGCGGAGGAACAGGTACGGCTCGGCCAGCTCCAGCTCCATGAGCACCGGCTCCCCGTCGGGCATCCGGACCACATCGACCCGGGCGTAGAGCAGGGGCTCCTTGACCGTGGCGAGGACGCGCTCGGCGAGGGCGAACTGGTCGTCGTCCGGGTCGCGCAGCGTCGCCCGGTTGTCCACGTCGATGGCGACCCCGGTGAGCATCGGATGCCGCCGCACGGCGTGGCTGAACTCTCCGCCGAAGTACATCAGCGAGAGCTCCCCCTCCCGCTCCACGGCCTCGATGTAGGGCTGGACCATGACGGCGTGGCCCTCGCCGGCCAGCTTGGCGACGTGACCGGCGGCGGCCTGCCTGTCGGCGGTCCGCACGACGCCCCTGGCGGAGGCCGAGACCGTGGGCTTGACGACGTACTCGTCCCAGTCCGGCAGCTCGCCTCCCGGCTCCGCCCAGTGAGTGGGCACGATCGGCACGCCGAGCTCGCGCAGGTAGGTCTTGTCCGTGTTCCACTCCAGCACGGACGCCGGGTTGAACAGCCGGGTGGCGGCCTGCGCGCGGCGCGTCCAGGCGAGGAACTCGTCCCTGCGGTCCACGTAGTTCCACGCCGAGCGGACCACCGCGGCGTCGAACGACGCCCAGTCCGCCTCCGGGTCGTCCCACGCCACGGGTGAGCCCTCGATCCCGGCGCCCAGCCAGGCGGCGAGCGCCACCTCGCGCTCGTCGTCGTTCCTGGCGACGGGGTGGGCGGTTGTGACGTACGCGACCTTCATGGAGCTCCCCCTCGAGTTTCAGCGACCAATCGTAGGGACGGCCCGAAGGCGCCGGTCCCCCGCCCCCCGCGGGGCTCAGGCGGGGACGATCCCGGCGAGCACCTCGGCCGCCGCCTGCCCGCAGACCCGGGCGGCGCCGTGCGTGGCGATGTGCACCGCGCCCAGGTCGGTACGGCCCGGCAGGCCCATCTCCACGACGACGCCGTCCGGCCGGGCGGCGAGCATCCGCTCCAGGGCGCGCATCTGCCACGGATGGCGGTGGGCGTCCCTCACCACGATCACGAGGGGCCGGCCGCCGGCCTGGTGGAGGGCGGCGCCGGGCAGGCCGTCGACGGCGTCCCGCTCGCCCAGCCGGACGACCGTGGTGCCCGGCAGCAGCGCGCGCAGCGGCTCGCCCGCCCCCCAGGGCATGCCCTTGTCGATGGCGAGGTTGGTCTCCGGGGTCAGCTCGACCACATGAGGGGCGGCCGGGAGCGGGAGGACGCCGCCCGTGCCGTCGCGGTGGGTGATCCGCACGGCCCGGCGGGCGGCGGCGAGGCCGATCGCCCCCGGCGGCGCGGTGTCGTGGCCGCCCGGCTCCCACGCGGTGACCGCCCGCACGCGGGCCGCGGCGTCCGCCAGGCGTTCCTCGGGCAGCCGTCCTTGGGTGACGGCGTCGGCGACGGCCTCGCGGATGAGGTCGACGGTCGCCTCGTCGGCGTTCTCGCCGCCCACGCAGACGGCGTCCGCGCCGGCGGCGACGGCCCGGGCGCTCGCGCCGCCGATGCCGTACGGGCCGGAGACGGCGGCCATCTCGATGGCGTCGGTGACGATCATTCCCTGGAAGCCGAGCTCCTCCCTGAGCAGGCCCGTGAGGACGCGCGGGCTGAGCGTGGCCGGCAGCTCCCGGTCGTACGCGGTGACGAGGAGGTGGCCCGTCATGATCGACCGTACGCCCTCCCGGATGGCCGCCCGGAAGGGCGGCAGCTCGACCTCGGCCAGCTCCTCCCGTGTGACCGTCACCCTCGGCACGCCGTGATGGGAGTCCACCGTGGTGTCGCCGTGCCCGGGGAAGTGCTTGGCGCAGGCGGCCACGCCGGTCGACTGCAGGCCGCGGATCCACGCGGCGGTGTGCCGGGCGGCCAGCAGGGGGTCGGCCCCGAACGACCTGAGGCCGATCACCGGGTTGCCGGGGTTGGAGTTGACGTCCGCGGCGGGGGCGAAGTCGAGGTTGACCCCGGCCGCCCGCAGGTCGCGGCCGATGTCGCGGGCCACCTGCTCGGTCAGCCCCTCGTCGTCCACCACGCCGAGGGCGTAGTTGCCCGGCCGGGAGCTGCCGGTGCGCGCTTCGAGCCGGGTGACGTCCCCGGCCTCCTCGTCGATGCCGATCAGGATGCCGGGACTGTCGGCGCGCAGCTCGGCGGTGAGGGCGGCCAGCTCGGCGGGGGTGCCGACGTTGCGGGAGAACAGCACCACGCCGGCCATCCCGCCGGCGAGCCGGCGCCGCACCCAGCCGGGGGCGGAGGTCCCCGCGAAGCCGGGCAGGAGGACGGCGTCGGCGAGACGGAGCAGGTCAGGGCTTCGCTTCACGTGGCGCCCCCGAGGCCGGCACCCGCGACATAGCGCTCAGGCATGTCCGGCAATCTAATAGGAAAGTTTCCTATTTACTAGAGGACACGCCTGGGTTCTCACACGTCGAGCCGGTGCAGCCTGTTGTCCTTCACCTCGAAACCGGCGATCGTCGCGATCGGGGCCCCGGGCCGGTCCACGAAGCTCACCGCCCGGTAGTCGGCCCGCAGGCCGTCCATGCTCGCCGTACAGGAGACGTAGCCGTGCCGGCTGTCGAAGAAGGCGATGTGCGGGTTGATCGCCAGGATGGCGCTCGCGTCGGTGATGGGCGGCATGCTGGTGACCGAGGGGCCCACGAACTCGACGCCGAGCGCCTTCGACGTGGCGTCGGCCCAGTCCGCCCTCAGGTCACTCGCCCACCCGGCGTGCACGTCTCCGCTGATCACGACCAGCCCGTCCGGCGCCGCGGCGAGCACCCGCGCGCGGGAGCCGGGGAAGCCGTCCCACGCGTCGGAGCTCGAGGGCTCCAGCGGGAAGCGCCGCTGGGCGAAGAACACCGCCTGCGCCAGCACCTTCCACCGGGCCGTCGAGCCCGTGAGCCTGGCGGTGAGCCACCGCTCCTGCGCGGCGCCCAGCATGTCGGAGCCCTGCCGGTACTGCCGCGCGTCCGCGAGGAGGAAGTCGGCCACCCGCCCGTACGGCCGCCAGCGGTAGTTCTGCAGGCTCGCCCCGGTGGGACGGATCCGCAACGGCAGGTGCTCGTAGTACGCCTTGAAGGCGGCGGCCCTCCGCTTGAGGAACGCGGCGGAGCCGCTGCCGTCACCGGGGAGCGCGCCGCCCCAGTTGTCCCTGACCTCGTGGTCGTCCGGAATGGCGATCCACGGCGCGGCGGCGTGGGCGGCCTGCAGATCGGCGTCCATGCGGTAGCGGGCGTACCGGTTGCGGTAGGCCCCCAGCGTCTTGCACTCGGCCGTCGACTCCAGCGGGCGCACGTAGCGCCCGGCGCCGGGGTTGGCCGGCTTGCCGTACTCGTAGATGTAGTCGCCGAGGTGGAGGATCACGTCGGGACGCTCGGCGGCGAGGTGGCGCAGGGCGGTGAAGTGGCCGTGCTCGTAGCGCTGGCAGGAGACGAACGCGAACCTGACGGGGTCGGTGGAGGCGGAGGCCGGAGCGGTCCTCGTGCGGCCCACCGGGCTGACGTGGCCCTCCAGCGAGAACCGGTAGAAGTAGTCGGCGCCCGCGCGCAGGCCCGCCACCTTGACGTGGACGCTGTGGGCCCAGTCGGGCTGCGCCTGCGCCGTGCCGGACTGGACCACGCGGGAGAACGCCTCGTCCTCGGCGACCTGCCAGGCGACGCCCACGGCCCGGCCCGGCATGCCCCCGGTCTGCGCCGGATGGAGCGGCTCCGGGGCGAGGCGGGTCCAGAGAATCACCCCGTCGGGTAACGGTTCCCCAGAAGCCACCCCCAACGTGAACGGATAGCCCAATTTCGCCATAGGTTCGATCCTGCCCTAGGGCGGGAGTGACGGCAGGGTGAACAAGCTCTTGCTCGACGGCCATAATGGGTCCGTGAATCAGCGTAAGGACTCCGGCGGCACAGCCGCTCCGGTGAAGGCGAAAAGGGCCGCCGCCACGGGATCGCCGTCGGAGCGGCGGGAGCACCTGGTCAAGCTCGCCGCCGAGCTGTTCGCGCGCAAGGGCTTCCAGGCGACGACGGTGCGGGAGATCGCCCTGGAGGCCGGCATCCTCTCCGGGAGCCTCTACCACCACTTCGACTCCAAGGAGACGATCGTCGACGAGGTGCTCCGCACCTTCCTGGAGGACGTGACGGCCCGCTACCGGGCGGCGCTCGCCAGCGAGGACGACCCGCGCGCGGTGCTGTCGGAGATGGTGCGGATCGGGTTCGGGACGCTGGAGGTGCACCGCGCCGCCATCACCGTGATGCAGAACGACTGGAACTACCTGCGCTCGCTGCCCGGGGACCGCTTCGACTACCTGGTGCGGGCGGAGGACGAGATCGAGCGCATGTGGATGGAGCAGATAAAGCGCGGTCAGGCCGTCGGCCAGTTCCGCGCCGACGTCGACCCCAAGCTGACCTACCGCATGATGCGCGACACGATCTGGGTCACCGTGCGCTGGTTCCGCCCCAACGGGCGGCTCGACACCACGACGATCGCCGACCACTTCGTCAAGGTCGTGTTCGACGGCCTCGCGACGGGGCGCCGGCACTCATGACGCTACTCAAGGCGGTGCGCTTCGCGCTGTCCGAGGCGGCGGACCCCGCCCGCGCCGCGGCGATGCGGGCGTACATGAAGTCGGAGATGCCCTTCCTCGGGGTGACCGCCGTGCCGCGCCGGGCCGCGCTGCGCAAGGTGTTCGCCGAGCATCGCCTGGACAGCGCTCCGGAGTGGCGCAAGGCCGTGCTGGCGCTGTGGCGGGAGGCCGAGTACCGCGAGGAGCGGTACGCCGCGATCGAGCTGTCGGCGCACCGGTTCTACCGGCCCTGGCAGACGCTCTACACGGTCCCGATGTACGAGGAGATGATCGTCACCGGCGCCTGGTGGGACCTGGTGGACGAGATCGCCGTGCACCGGATCGGCACGCTGCTGCGCCTGTACCCCGAGACCATGCGCCCGCTCATGCTGGAGTGGGCGCGCGACTCCGACCTGTGGAAGCGGCGGTCGGCGATCCTCAGCCAGAACGCCTTCAAGGAGAAGACCGACGTCGGGTTGCTCTACGCGTGCATCGAGCCGAGCCTGTCCGACACCGGCTTCTTCGCCCGCAAGGCCATCGGCTGGGCGCTGCGCGAGTACGCCAAGACCAACCCCGACGAGGTGGTCAAGTACGTCAACCACCAGGGCATCTCCGGGCTGAGCCGCCGGGAGGCGCTCAAGAACGTCCCCGGAGCCTGAGGGGTGGTCAGGCCGGGCGGAAGGAGTCACGCTCCCGGGGCGCGGCATGCTTGATCATCAGATGCCGGGTCGCCGAGTACTCCAGGACGGCCTCGTGGCTCATGTCCTTGCCGAAACCGCTGCCCTTGACGCCGCCGTGCGGCGCCTCCGAGGCGATGGGCAGGTGGTCGTTGACCCAGGTCACGCCCACGTCCAGGCGGTGCGACACGCGCAGCGCCCGTGACACGTCCGAGGACCACACCGACGAGGCCAGGCCGTACGGCGTGCCGTTGGCCAGGCGCACCGCCTCGTCCTCCCCCTCGAATGGCAGCGCCACCAGCACCGGGCCGAAGACCTCGCCCTGCACGATCTCGCTCGACTGCTCGGCGTCCGCGATGAGCGTGGGCGCGTAGTAGAAGCCGGGCCCGTCGACCGGCCGGCCGCCGTGCACCACCCGCCCGGACGCCCGGGAGACGAAGCCGTGGACCCGGTCGCGGTGCTCGGCCGAGATGAGCGGCCCGATGTCGGCGCCCGCCGACCAGGGGTCGCCGGGACGCACGCGAGCCAGCGCCTCCCGGAGCGCCTCGACGGCCTCGCCGTACCGGGACCGCTCGACGTAGACGCGGGTGGCGGCGGTGCAGTCCTGCCCGGTGTTGTACGTGGCGCCCATCACGACGCCGGCCGCCATGTCCTCCAGGGCCGCGTCGGCGAAGACCAGCGCGGGGGCCTTGCCGCCCAGCTCCAGATGGACCCGCTTCGGCCCGGCGACCGCGCCCCGCATGACGGCGCGGCCGGTCTCGGTGGAGCCGGTGACGCTGACCATGTCGACCCCGGGATCGGCCACCAGCGCCTCCCCCACGTCGGCGCCGCCGGTCACGACCTGCACCAGGCTCTCGGGCGCACCGGCCCGCGCGACGAGCGCGGCCAGCCGCAGCGTGGTGCGGGGCGTGCGCGGCGCCGGCTTGATCACCACGGCGTTGCCCGCCGCGACGGCCGGCCCGATCTTCCACACCGCCATGACGAACGGGAAGTTCCACGGCGTGATCGACCCGACGACCCCGATCGGCCGCCGGAGCAGCAGGGAGGTGTAACCGGCGCTGAGCACGCCCGCGCCCGTGCCCTCCAGCGACCTCGCGGCCCCGGCGAAGAACCGCAGGTTGTCGGCGGCGAACGGCAGCTCGCCGTCCCTGAAGACCGCGGCGGGCTTGCCGGTCTCCTCGACCTCCAGCCGGGTCAGCTCCTCGGCGTCCTCCTCCACGAGGTCGGCCAGGCGCAGCAGCACGCGGGCCCGCTCCCCCGGCGTCGTCTCCCGCCACTGCTCGAAGGCCTCACGCGCGGCCCGTACGGCGGAGGCCACCGAGGCCACCGGCGTGTCCGGCATCTCGGCGAGGGCCCGCCCGTCGGCGGGGTTGATCAATGTCGTCACGGCGCCGCGATCTTCTCGATGACGTCGGCGGCCAGGCGCAGGCCGTCGCGGCGGCGGATCTCCTCGCCCGCCTCCTCAAGCCGGGCGCGCAGCCCACGGTCGCCGAGCAGCCGGTCGAGGGCCCCGGTGAGCTCGTCGTCGGTGAACCGGTAGGTGTCGAGGCGGACGCCGACGCCGGTCTCGTGGATCCGCTGGGCGTTGTCGTACTGGTCCCAGAACAGCGGCAGCGCGATCATCGGCTTGCCGAAGTGCAGCGCCTCGGTCGTGGTGTTGTTGCCGCCGTGGGTGATGACGAGGTCGACCAGCGGGATGATCTTCGTCTGGGGGACGAACTCCGCGCCCCACATGTTGGGGGCGAGCTCGATCTCCTCGTGGAGCGGCCCCTTGCTGACGATGAAGCGGTGCGGCGTCCGGGCGAGCACGGAGATCACCCGGCGCATCAGGTCCACGTCGGCCGAGCCGAGCGAGCCCAGCGAGAAGTAGACCAGCGCCCCCTCCCCCGGGATGTCGGGGAGGGTGAACTCCTCGTCGGTCTCGCGTACCGAGGAGTCGAGCCGCGTCCAGGAGGCGCCCAGCGGGCGGTCCGCGGTGTAGTCGACGATCTCGGGATACACGTACAGGTTGGCGTCTCCCTCGTGGATGAACTCCAGGTCGGGCAGCGCGGGAGCGCCCTGCTCGGTCACCCACGCGTTGAAGGCGCTCCACACCTCGCGGTGCGTCCGGTCGTACTCCGCGCGGAACTCGGCCCAGCCGGCCCCGTCGGCGGCCAGCCCGGAGAACGGCGGCGCGACGCCCGGGCCCTTCACCTCCAGCGGGTTGCACGACACGATCCGCACGAACGGGACCCCGGCCGTCACCAGAGCGGGGAACGCGATGACGTTGTCCTCCACGATCACGTCGGGCCCGACCCGCTCGATGATCGACCTGAGCTGGGGCTCGCAGTGCCTGGCGCCGTCGATCAGCGCCTCCCAGATGGGCTTGGTCACCGTCTCCAGCTGCTCAAGCGTGCTCTTGCGGTATTCCGGCGCCGTGTCGCGGATGAAGTCCTTCCAGAACTGCCCGGGGTCCTGCTCCTCCTCGGCGGGCGGCGCCAGGTCGACCAGCTCCTCCTCGAAGCCCAGCGCCTCCAGCTTCCCCTTCCAGGACGCCTCCGCGGCGAACACCACGCGGTGGCCCCGGCGGCGCAGGACGTCCCCGATGCCGACGCAGTTGTTGGTCGGCCCATAGGCGCTCTCCGGCATGAACAGGATCGTCAGCGGTTTGTCCGGCATCGGGGGCTCCTCGGAAACTAGTTGAATCGCGATTCAAATGCTTGACTGGCGAACCCGTCAATAGCTGCGACATCATGAGGCGGCGTGAGATGAAGCGGGGTGCAATGACTCAGCGCAAGAACAGGGCGGCCCGGCGCGCCGACCTCATCGCGGCCGCGCGGCGGGCCATGCTCCAGCACGGGGAGGGCGTCCACCTCAACCAGGTGGCCGAGGAGGCCGGCCTCACCTCCGGCGCGGTGCTCTACCACTACCCGGACCTGCGCGAGCTGCTCATGGAGGCGCACCACGCGGGGATGGAGCGGTTCTACGAGCAGCGGGTCAAGAAGGTCGGCGGCATCGCCGACCCGGCCCGCAAGCTCGTCGTCACCATCCGCTCGGGGCTGCCCGACGGGCCCGACGACCCGGGTGTGCGGCTGCTGTGCGAGCTCGGGGGCGCGGCCGGCCGCAACCGCGTGTACGCCACGCTGCTCACCACGCTGTTCGACCGGCAGGTGGCGATGTACCAGGCGATCCTCGAGACCGGCTCGGCCCAGGGCGTCTTCACGCCCGCGCAGGACTGCGAGACGATCGGCCGCACCCTCGTCGCCCTCGAAGACGCGTACGGCTACCGCATCGTCGCCCGGCACCATTCGATCGACCCCGAGACGGCGGCCGGGCTGATCCTCGACTACGCCCGCCTCGCCACCGGCAACCCGCTCTCACAGGACGCCCCATGAACGACCGGGTGGGCGCAGGCGCGGGTGCCGGGGAGTGGCCCCGCGTGTCCTGCGCACCGGACGGCGCGCTCGCGGTGAAGGCCGGGGAGGGCGTCACCTCCGCCGTCGTGCGCGCTCTCGCCGAGGGGGCCGCCCCTCCGCCGCCGTTCTCGGTGCGCTCCTGGGCGCCGCTGCCCGCCGTGCCTCCCGGGGAGCGGGCCATCACGGCAGACCAGACCAACCACTCGGTCATCGCCGGCGAGACGGTGGTGGTGAAGTGGTTCCCCCGGCCGTCGCGTGCGCCGCATCCGGCCCCCGCCCTGCTCTCCCATCTCGCCGCTTTCCCCCGCACAGCCAGGCCGTACGCCGCGATCTTCTGGGAGGACGCGCTCGTCGCTCTGGTGACGGCGTACCTGCCGGGCGCGCGCGACGGCTGGGAGTGGTGCGTGGACGAGGCGGTCGCCGGCCGCACGGCGTTCGCCGGCGAGATCGGCCGCCTCGCCGCGGAGCTCCACCTCGCGATGGCGGCGCCGTCCGCCGGCTTCCCCGATCCCGTACGGCTGTCGCCCCCCGGCGCCTGGGCGGCGCGGGCCGGCGAGGCGCTGCGGGAGGCGCTGGAGCTGACCGGCGGCGAGGACGGCCGATGGCTCGCCGGGCACGAGGAGGACCTGCGGCGGGAGCTCGCGCCGCTCGCCTCTTCCGCGCCCACGCCGTTGATCCGCGTGCACGGCGACCTGCATGTCGGCCAGATCCTGCGGTGGACGGGCGGCTACGCCGTGGTCGACTTCGACGGCAACCCCACGGTCGCCGAGGCGGACGCCTTCCAGCCGGCGGCCCGCGACCTGGCGCAGCTCGCCACCAGCCTCGATCACGTGGGACGGATCGCGGTGCGGAGGCGGTCGGCCGACCCCGCCGCCATGGCCGCGTGGGCGGGGGCCGCCCGGGCCGCGCTGGACGGCGCCTACGCGGACGCGCTGTCCCGGGCGGGCCGGCCGGAGCTGCTCGACCGGTCGCTGCTGCGGCCGTTCGAGGTCGAGCAGGAGTGCCGCGAGCTGATCTACGCGGCGCGGCACCTGCCGCGCTGGCGGTACGCCCCGATGGGCGTGCTGCGGTCTTGGTACGACTGACCTGAACGAGGGGTGGACGTGGACGCCGAGCTGTTCCTGGCGGATCTCGAGGCCAAGCCGGAGGCGCTGGAGGGGCTCGCCCTGCTGCTGGAGCGGGGCGACCCGTTCGAGGGGCTGCCGGACGGCTTCGAGCGGATCGTCTTCCTCGGCATGGGCAGCTCGCGGTACGCGGCGGGCGTGGCGGCCTAGCGGCTGCGGGCGGCCGGGGTCGACGCGGTCGCCGAATACGCCTCGGCCGCGTACGGCACGCCGCCCGGCCCCGGCACGGTCGCGGTGGCCATCTCGGCCTCGGGCGGCAGCCGGGAGACGCTCGACGCGCTGGCCCGTCACAGGGGCAGGTCGTTCGTCGTGGCGCTGACCAACCGGCCCGAGTCGCCGGTCGCCGAAGGGGCCGACCTCGTCGTGCCGATGGCGGCGGGCGAGGAGCGCGGCGGCGTGGCGTGCCGCACCTTCCAGCACACCCTCGCCCTGCTCCTCACCCTCGGGGCCCCCGGCGGCGCGGCACCCGATGGCGTCGCGGCCCTTGTGCGACGGGCGGCGGAGGCGAGCGCCGACCTGCTCGACCGGCGCGGCGAGTGGCTGGCGGAGACGGCCGGCCTGCTCGACGGGCCCGACGGCGTGTACGCGATCGCTCCCGTGGAGCGGCTGTCGTCGGCCGAGCAGTCGGCGCTGATGTTCCGCGAGGGGCCGCGCCGCCAGGCGGACGCCTGCGAGACGGGCGACTGGGCCCACGTGGACGTGTACCTGACGAAGACCCGCGACTACCGCGCGCTGCTGTTCCCCGGGTCGCGCTACGACGACCAGGCCATGGAATGGATCAGGCGGCGCGGCTCGACCCTCGTGACGGTCGGCGGCGAGGCCGAGGGCCAGGCCGGGGCGATCCGGTACCGGCACGACGACGACCCGGGCGTCGCACTGCTCACCGAGACGCTGGTGGCCGAGCTCGTCGCCGCGACCCTGTGGGCGCGCCGACACCTGGATAGCTGAGCTATCCAGTAACATCGCCCGTATGCGGATCTCCGAGCTCAGCGCCGAATCCGGGGTCTCCATCCCCACGATCAAGTACTACCTGCGCGAGGGCCTGCTCCCACAGGGCCAGCAGACCTCGGCGACCCGGGCGGAGTACGGCCCGGCGCACCTGCGCCGTCTGCGCCTCATCCGGGCGCTGCTTGAGGTCGGGCGGCTGCCGGTGGCCTCGATCCGGAAGGTCATCGAGGCCGTCGAGGACGAGGACCGGGGCGTGCACGAGATGCTCGGGACCGCCCACTACGCCATCGGCGCACAGGTGGAGCCGCAACCCGGCGACGAGGACTGGCGCGAGGCCCGGGAGACGGTCGACGAGCTGCTGGCCGAGCTCGGCTGGCAGGTGACCCCGTTCGCGCCCACCCGCGACGAGCTCGCCCAGACGCTGGTCACGCTCAAGCGCCTGGGCATGGCCGCCGAGCGTTCCGACCTCCTGCCGTACGCCACGGCCGCGATGCGGCTCGCCACCGAGCACGAGATGAGCAAGATCCCGTTCGACGGGCCCAGGGAGGTCGCCGTCGAGACGCTGGTCGTCTGCACGGTGCTCTACGGCAGGGTGCTCGACGTCTTCCGCCGGCTCGCCGAGGAGTCGGAGTCCGCCCGGATCCTCGGCGCCTGAGGGCCATCGCACCGGCGCAGGGCCCGCGGGTCAGTCCTCGGCCCGGTCCCCGAGCGCGAGCAGGGTCTCGCGCAGCAGGTCGGCGAGGGCCCGCGCGGCCGGCTCCGAGACGCCCGCGAACAGGGCACGGTGGGCCTCCGTCGTCGCCAGCGACATCTCCTCGCACCTCGCCACGCCGAGCGGGGTGAGCCGGACCCAGGAGCTGCGCCCGTCGGCGGGGTCGGGCTCCCGCTCGACGAGCCCGGCTCCCGTGAGCCGCTGGAGGATGTTGCTCGTCCCCCCGCTGGTCAGCATCGCCCGGGAGGCCAGCGCACTGGGCTTGAGCCGGTAGGGGGCGCCGGACCGCCGCAGAGTGGTCAGCACGTCGAACTCGGCGTACGTCAGGCCGCGCCGGCCGAGGACGGCCTGGGTGGTCTCCTCGATCCGGCCCTTCAACCGGCCCACCCGCTTGACGATCTCAAGCTGGACGGTCGCCGCCGCGGGCAGCTCCGCACGCCATCCGTCCATCAGCTCGTCCACGCGGTCCCGGTCACTCATGGCTTGAGCCTAGCTCGCTTCCCTGATAGCTTTTCGAAAAGCTTTTGCTAAAGCTTTCTTGGAAGGAAAACACATGCGTACGTACATCACCGGCGGCACCGTGGTCGACACCGAGCCGGAGCCGCACGCCCTCCCGGGAGCGGTCGTCGTCATCGAGGACGGCGTGATCGTCTCCGTCGGCCCGGACCCCGGCCCGCCCGAGCCCGGGGCAGAGGTCGTCGACGCGACCGGCCGCATCGTCATGCCCGGCCTCGTCGACACTCACCGGCACCTCTGGCAGGCCGTCCTGCGCGGAGTCTGCGCCGACCGGACCCTCGGCGAGTACCTGACGCTGGTCCTCGGGCGGCTCGCCCCCGCGTACGACCCCGGCGACGTGTACGCGGGCGTCCTGTGGGGGGCGCTGGAGGCGCTCGACGCGGGCGTCACCACCGTCTTCGACTGGTCCCACGTCCAGCTCACGCCGGACCACACCGACGCGGAGGTGGCGGCCCTGCGCGAGTCGGGAGTCCGCGCGGTCTTCGCGTACGGCCACCCGGGGACGGACGACGCCGGGCGCGACCCGGGCGCGGTGCGGCGGATGCGGGAGAAGCATTTCCCCGCCGGAGAGCCGGGCCTGGTCACCCCCGCCTTCGCCGCCTGGGGGCCGGTCTTCGGGCCGCCGGAGGCGGCGCGGGAGGACTGGCTGCTGGCCCGGGAGCTGGACCTGCGGATCAGCCTGCACGCCATGGGCGAGGGCCCGGTGGAACGGTTGCACGAGATGGGGCTGCTCGGCCCCGACGTGCTGTTCGTCCACGTCAACGGCGTCCCGGACGACGGGCTGAAGCTCATCGCCGGCACCGGCGGGACGGCGTCGGTGACCCCGGAGGTCGAGTGCCGGATGGGGCACGGCCTGCCCGAGACGGGCCGGCTGCGGGCAGCCGGCGTCGCCACCGGGCTCGGGGCCGACACGGTGACGGTCGTGCCGGGCGACCTGTTCTCCGCCATGCGTGCCGCCCTCGCCGCCGAGAACTCCCGGCCCGGGCGGGGGGACGCACCCCGGCTCACGACGGCGGACGTGCTGCGGATGGCCACGATCGAGGGCGCCGCGGCGATCGGGATGGACGACCGGATCGGCTCGCTGCGGCCGGGTAAGCAGGCCGACATCGTCCTGCTCGACGGGGAGGCGGCCGGTCTGGCGCCGGTGCACGACCCGGTCGCGGCGGTGGTGGGAGCGGGCCCGGCCGCCGTGGACACCGTGTTCGTCGCCGGGCGCGCCGTCAAGCGCGGCGGCCGGCTCCTGGGAACGGGCACAAGTACGGGCACAAGTACGGGCCCAAATACGGGCCCAAATACGGGCACGGGCCGGGCGCGGGAGCTCGCGGCGCGGTCGGCGGAGCGCCTGGCGCGCCTCTGACGCGCGTCCGGCTTCGATGCGGGGGCCGCCCCAGGGGCCCGGCGCGAGTCGGACGCGGGTCGGACGTGGCGGGCGCACGGCCGGATTACATCCCTGAGGTGACATTTTCTTCCGGTGACAACCGCCCTTTCGGGTGAGACCTTGGTTCAGGGCTATCCGAGGGGGCGGCGTCATGAACGCCTGGTCGGTTCCGGGATACCGGGAGGTGCGCGAGCTCGGCGCGGGCGGCGCCGGACGCGTCGTGCTGGCGACCTACTCGACCACCGGCGCCTACGTCGCGATCAAGTACCTGCGTGAGGAGCTGCGGCGCGACCCTCGCTTCCTGGCCGGGTTCCGGCGCGAGGCCCGCGTCATGGTGGAGCTCAACGACCCCAACGTGGTGCGGCTCTACGAGTACGTCGAGGCCCGCGACGGCGCGGCGATCGTCATGGAGCTGGTCGACGGGGTCCCGCTGCGCCGGATCCTCACCGAGCACGGCTCGACCAGCCCGGAGGCGGCCCTGGTCGTGCTGAAGGGCTCCCTCGCCGGGCTGTCGAGCGCGCACGCCTCCGGAATCGTCCACCGGGACTACAAGCCGGAGAACGTGCTGATCCAGGCGGACGGCGCGAGCAAGCTGTCCGACTTCGGCATCGCGACTCCCAGCGGCAGCCCGGACACGCCCGCGGGCACCCCGCCGTACATGGCGCCCGAGCAGTGGACCGGCAGCCCCGCCGGCCCCGCCACCGACGTCTACGCTGCCACCTGCGTGTTCTTCGAGTGCCTCACCGGGCACCGGCCGTACCGCGCGGACCACCCGGCGGGGCTGCGGCACCAGCACCAGAGCGCGCCGATCCCCGCGCTGGAGGTGCCGGGCTCGGTGCGGGGGCTGGTGCTGCGGGGGCTGGCCAAGAACCCGGCCGACCGGCCGCCGACGGCACGGGCCTTCATCGCCGATCTGGAGGCCGCGGCGGTCGCGGCCCACGGCCCCGACTGGGAGCAGCGCGGCCGCCGCCACCTGGCGGAGCTGGCCACCCTGCTCGCGCTCACGTTTCCCCTGGCGACCCCGGCCGAGCCGGTCGAGGTCTCCACGTCGCTCGCCAGGACGGTGCTGGCCGACCGGATGGCGCACTTCGCCCCCCGGTTCGCCCTGGGCGGGGTCGTGCTGTCCGCCGTGGTCGTCGCCGCGCTGATCGCCGCCAACCGGCAGACCCCGGTCGCCCAGAACACGCTGCTCACCCCGCCGCCGCACAGCCAGAGCGCCGCCCCGACGGCCGGCACGCCGTCCGGCACCGATCCCGGCGACTCCGCGGAGCCGAGCACGGTACGGCCTCCCGATGAGGCGACAACCGATCCCACCGACGAGCCCGTCACCGATCCCACGAGCGAGCCCACCGACGGGCACGGAGGCGGGACAGGTGCCGGGCCCACCAGTCCCACGACCGGAGCGACGTCTGGCACGGTCACCACCCCGCCCCCGCACACCCCGCCGCACACCCCGCCGCCCTCTCCTCCGCCGCCCTCTCCCCGGCCGCTCGCGGTCACCGCTCTCGGCATCACGCGGTTCGACGGCCGGGCGGCGGAGTTCCGGGTCGCGGCCAGCACCACGGCCAGGGTCCTGCTCACCGCCCGGTTCTCCGACGGGCCGTCACCCGGCAGCCTCACCGCCCGCCCGCCGGAGACGATCGCCCTGGAAGGCGCGCGAACCTACAACACGGGCCTGCAGTACGGCTTCGCCACACCGGCCTGCGGCACGACCGTCTACCGCGAGGTCCGGATCGAGACGGTCCCCGCGGCGGCCGGCGGCGCCCGCGGGAAGCTGGTCAAGGTCGCCGGTCCGCCCTGCCCGCCGCCCGCCGTGGAGTCCCTGGCCATCTCGCGCTGGGACGGAGCGTCCGCCGCGGTCGCCGTCGGGGCCGGCGGCACCGGCCCGGTGAAGGTGTCCACCCGTTTCACCCGGGACGGCGAGGCCGCCGGGGACGACACGCGCACGCTGACGGGCAAGCGGTCCTACGCCTTCACCGTGAAGAGCGGCATCGGCCCGGTCGCCTGCGGCGAGGTCGCCGTCCTCGGCGTCCGCGTCTCCACCGACCCGGCCGCCCCCGGCGGCCCGCAGACCCGGGAGATCCGCGTGCCGGGGCCGCGGTGCCCGCCCCCGACGGTCTCCATCGGCTCGTGGAACGGCACCACGGTCACGGTCGGTGTGAAGACCGGCTCGACCGCCCCGGTCAGCCTCTCGGTCGCCTTCACCCAGCGGCTGACGTACGCCGAGCAGACGCTGACGTTCGAGGACTCCGGCAAGGACACCCTGTCGGGCGCCAAGGACTACACCCGGTCGTTCGGCGCCGAGTTCAGGCAGCCCAAGTGCGGCTTCACCGACGTGCGCACGGTGACCGTCACCGCCTCGCCGGGAGGCGCGTCGGCCTCCGACACCGTGACCGTCCAGGGGCCGCCCTGTCCTGAGCCGGACGACGACCCCTCCACGAGCCCTCCCCCGGGGGATACGAAGGTCCGCTGACCGCCTCGACCGGCCGGGCCCGTGCCGGCGCGGCTCACCGCCACAGGGCGGGGGTGACGAACAGGCCGGTGGCCTCGGCCAGCCGCGTGCCGTCCGGGAGGGTGATCGCCCCCTCGGCCCAGGTCTTGCGTCCCTCGGTCCGGGTGACGGCGGCCGTCCCGGCGAGCGGCTCGCCGTACGGCACCGGACGCAGGTAGCGGAGGGTGAGCGTGCCGGTCATGCCGGCCCGGCCCGACGCGGCCACGGCCTCTCCGAGCAGGTGGTCGAGGATCATCGCGCTGACGCCTCCGTGCACCGACGCCGGCGGCCCCTCGTGTGACGGGCGGAACATCACGTCGGCCTTCACTCCGTCGGCGGTCCGGCGCACCACCAGCGGCAGGGCGTGCGGGTTGCACGCGCCGACGACCGCGTTGCCGAGGTGGCGGAACATTCCGTCGGGCCCGAGCTCGTGCGGCCGCGGCCCGTCGCGGCGCACCGCCCCGAGCCGCTCGGTGAGGGCCACGAGCTCGGCGGCCACCGCCGCCATCTCGCCCTCGTCCACATCTGTCAGCACGACGGCGTCCACCAGTTCCCTGGCCTGCTGCGACAGGACGGCCTGCGCCGCGAGCCGCGCCTCGAGGTCGGTCGTCATGACGCGAATCCTAGAACAAGTTCTAACTCTCGATCGCCGAGCAGGACGTGGACGACAATGGCGGCATGCTCTATCGGATCCTGGCGGACGCGATCACGAGCCAGGTGGACGCGGACATCCCCCGACACGACGGCGACCGGCCCTCGGGCACGCGCCTGCGCGGGGCGTGGGCGTCGGGCGGTCCGTGCTCCTCGCTGGACGGGCTTCGCATGCCGCCGTTGAGTAACCGCCGCGTCCGGTTCTGGTACACCGAGGAGGGCTGGCGCGTGTACGGCCGGGCCCACCGGGCCGAGCTGCGTGAGGCAGGCCACACCGTACGGGTGATCCGCATCAAGAACGCCTCCGGCTCCCGGGTGGCCTATCGCGACCGGTACCAGGTCGCCCTTCTCCCGCCGTCACCGGGCAGGCGCTGACGACCGCCGGCGATCCCGGCGAGGCGAATCCGGATCCGGATCCGGACCCGGTTTCCGGAGGCGGCCCTCAAAGGCCATGATCGAAGGGATGCGTGCCTCTCGACTGATCTCCTTGGTGCTGCTGCTCCAGTCGCGCGGGACGATGACCGCCGCGGATCTCGCCCGCGAGCTGGAGGTGTCGGACCGGACCGTCTACCGAGACGTCCTGGCCCTGTCGGCCGCGGGCATCCCCGTGTACGCCGACCGCGGCCGGCGGGGCGGCTACCGGTTGATGGACGGCTACCGGACCCGGCTCACCGGCCTGAGCCGGGCCGAGGCCGAGGCGCTCTTCCTGGCCGGGCTGGACGGTCCGGCCGGGCAGCTCGGCCTCGCCGACGTCGCCGCCTCGGCCCGGCTGAAGCTGATCGCCGCCCTGCCACCCGGTCTCCGGGACGCCGCCACGAGGACCGGGCGGCGTTTCCATCTCGACGTGCCCGGCTGGTTCGCCACGACCGATCCGCCGCCCATGCTGGCGGCCCTGGCCGGCGCCGCCTGGGAGGACCGGACCGTACGGCTGCGCTACCGGCGGCGGGAGGAGGTCGTCCGCACGGTGGAGCCGTACGGACTGGTCCTGAAGGCGGGCGTCTGGTACCTGGTGGGGCGCGTCCACGGCGACTACCGGACCTACCGTGTGGACCGGGTGGTCGCCGCCGACCCCGATGGCGCGACGTTCACCCGCGACGAGGCCTTCGACCTGCCGGCGTTCTGGGCGGAGACGGCGGCCGGCTTCGTGGAGTCGCTGCTCACCGAGTCCGTCTCGGTACGGCTGAGCCCGACCGGCCTGCGCGCGCTGCGGTTCGTCGCGGAACCGCCGGCCGTACGGCGGGCCGGGGAGGCGGCCGGGGGCTCTGACGGCGACGGCTGGGTGGTGACCCGCCTGCCGGTCGAGTCGCTGGAGGTGGCCTTCGGCCAGATGCTGCGTCTCGGGCCCGAGGTGGAGGTGCTCGGTCCCCCGTCGCTGCGCGCGCGGATGGCCGAGGCCGCCGGCCGGCTGGCGGGGATGTACGGCCCGGACAGGCGCGGAGATCAGCGGTAGCCGGTGACGTCGGCGGGCTTACCGGCGTCCTGGACCTCGACGAGATACCGCCAGGCGTCCGGCCGGCTGCCGTCGACGTCGGTGAAGCCGTAAACCTGGGCGAGCTGCCCGCTCGACAGGGACCGCCCGTTCCAGCGGCTCACCTCCGGATCGGCGGCCAGGGCCGCGACCGCCCGCCCCGTGAACGCCGGCGTCTCGGAGATCGCGAAGTGCGGCTGTACCGCCAGAGCGTCCCGCCAGGTGGCCTCCGTCACGCCGAAGTGCCCCAGCATGATCTCCGAGCGGAGCCAGCCGGGCGTGAGCGACACGGCCGTCGCCCCGTACGGCGCGAGCTCCTTGGCCTGACTGAACGCGATCCGGTTCACCGAGACCTTCGCCAGGTCGTAGAAGAACGAGACGCGGTAGTTGGCCGCGTTGTACTCGGCCGTGCCGTCGGTCACCTCGACAACCACGCCGCCGGGCCGCCGGATCAGCAGCGGCAGCGCGAAATGACTCGTGATGATGTGCGTGTCCACGGCGAGCCGCAGGATCCGCAGGCCGTCGTCGAGCGAGTGCTCCCACAGCCGGTCGGTCCAGCTGAACAGCAGCTCGCCGCCCCAGATGTCGTTGACCAGCACGTCGAGGCGGCCCTGCTCGGCGTCGATCCGGTCGACCAGCGCGCTGACCTGGGCGGGGTCGAGGTGGTCGGCGGGTACGGCGATCCCCCGCCCGCCCGCGGCCGTGACCAGCCGGGCCGTCTCCTCGATCGTCTCCGGGCGGTTCATCTCCGACCGCCGCTCCCGGGTGCTGCGACCTGTCACGTACACCGTGGCCCCCGCCGCGCCCAGCTCCACCGCGATGCCTCGGCCGGCTCCCCGCGTCGCCCCGGCGACCAGCGCGACCTTTCCTGCCAGTGAGTTCGTCATGCCGGCCATGCTCGCAGCGAAGGCTGACAATCGGCGTCGGCTTTTCCCGGCGGATCAGGATCTGCTCGCCCGGCAAGGGGACGTCGTGGCCGTCTCGGCGCGGCCGCCGCCGGGGCGCGGCGCGGAAGACGGGGGCCGGCGGAGGACCGCCCTGTGAGAACATTTCCGAATCCCTTGCGCTCGCCCGCATACCGCGTCACATTCCGTGTGAACGTTCAACCTTTGTGCCGCGTCCTTATGTCACATCGTCGGGACGGATGAGAAGGGGGTGACCGCCAGCCGTGGAATCCTCGGCGGTCACGATCGGACGGGCCGAAATCCTCGATCGGGTGATCGCGGCCCTTTCCGGGCCACCGCGAACCGTGCTGGTCTGCGGCGAGCCCGGCATCGGGAAGACCCACCTGCTCGGCGAGGTGGCGGCCCGGCTGCCCGGCTTCCGGGTGCTGCGCGGGCAGGCACGCGAGCTCGACGGCGGCCGCGCCTACGCACCGTTGAACGCCGTGTTCATGGCGCTGCGGGAGGATCGCGCCGGCGCGCTGAAAGAGCTGGAAGACGCCTTCGAACAGGCTCCGGTCACAGGGCTCGGGCGGTCGGCGGCCGGGCTCGCGGCCCAGCTCCTGGAGTCGCTGCCCGGCCCCACGCTGATCGCCCTGGACGACCTGCATCTCGCGGACGCCGACACCCTCAGCGTGCTGCGCTCCGTGTCGCGCCGCTTCCCGCACATCGCGATCCTCGGTACGGCCCGCCACCCGCCCGCCCTCGACGTGGACCTGGCCGTCCGGCTGGAGCCGCTGACCCTGGACGAGGTGGAGGGGCTCGTGACGGCCCTGCTGGGCCGCACGCCCAGCGACGCGGTGTTGCAGCGCATCCACGCGGTGAGCCGCGGCAACCCCTGGTTCGTGCAGGAGGCCGTGCTGACGCTGGTGCAGGGCGGCGCCGTCCGGTCGGCCGACCCCGGCGCACGGCGCGGCGCGATCCTGAGCCGGCTGTTCCAGCGCGACCAGGGCGGGCGCGACCTCGCGCGGGTGCTCGCCGCCCTGTCGCGGACCAGGGAGACGGCCCGGCTGCCGGTCCTCGCCGAGCTGGCCGGCCTCGGCCTGCCGGAGGCCGATCGCGCCTTCGACGGCCTGGTGCGCGACGGCATCGTCACCCGATCCGGTGACGGATACGCCCTGACGCACCCACTCGTCGCGGAGGCGCTCTACGAGGACCTGGGCCAGGAGGGGCGGCGGGAGGTGCACGCCCGGATCGGCGGGCTGCTGGAGCGGGAGGGGCTGACCGGCACGCAGCGCATCCTGGAGTGGGCCACGCACATGGCCGAGGGCGGCTCGCCCGGCCAGGCGCTGCCCGCCGTGCTGCGCGCCGCGGAGCTGACCCGCTGGACGGCGCCGCTGTCGGCAGCCCACTGGTACGGCAAGGCGGCCGAGATCTGCCCCGACAACGGCGAGCTGCTGGCCAGGCAGGCGATGGCCTACTGGAAGGGCTCCCGGCCGGCGTTGGCGCTGAACAGCGCGCAGCGGGCTCTGGCCGTGCTGCCTCCCGGCCGCCGGGCCACGCGCAGCGCGTACACCGCCGTCGGCGCCGCGCACGCGATGGGGTGGTACGAGGTGGCGCTCGACATCGCCCGCCGCCGGATGCCCGAGGCCGACGACCCCGCGGCGCTGCTCGCGCAGCAGGCGCTGATCAACGCGGCGATGGGGCACCCGACGGGCGAGCTGGCCCGCCGCGCGTGGGCCGGGCTGGCCGGATGCCCGCCGGAGGACCGCGTCATCACCCTGGGCTCCCTGGCGGTCCACGCCCTCATCCAGGGCGACTGGGAGGAGACCCGGCGCGCCGTGGACGACATGCTGGGCTTCGCCGCGGCCCTGCCGCCCGGCGCCCGGCTGGCCTCCCTGGAGACGGCCGCCCACGTGCTGTCGATCGCGGGCCAGCGCTCGCAGCCGGTGGAGCTGCTCGCCCAGGCCGAGCAGATCCACCGCGGGCTGGGCTGGCACGACATCGCCGGGCAGCACGTGCGGACCATGTCGGTCGTCCGGCGGCTCGGCGGGGAATGGGATCAGGCGCTGCTCGACATCGACAGCGACGCCGGTGCGCTGGCCGAGGCCGGTCTTCTGGAGAACCTCGCACTGCTGCGCAACATCCAGCTCGACATCCTGATCGACCAGGGCAAGTTCAAGGAGGCCGCCCGGGTCATCTCCGATCCACCTCCCGGCTGCGCCCTGCAGATCGGGCTGCGGGCCGTCGCGCGGGCCCGCCTCGCCCTCAGCCTCGGCGACCGCGGGGCGACCCGGCGGGCGCTGGAGACGGCGCTCATGTGCGACGTGCCCGAGGTGATACTCCGGGCCCTCGCCGTACAGGTGATGATGCACGCCGCGATCGGCGACACGGAGGCGTGCCGCACAGCCGCCGTCGCGCTGGACGAGCGGTCGCGGGGCGGCACGCCGCGTGCCCTGCTCGTCGCGGACCTGGTGATGGGGTGGACGTTCCGCGACCGCTCCCGGGCGGGGGCGGCACTGGAACGGGCACGGGCCGACGGCCTGCCGTTCGAGGAGGCCAGGGCCCGGCTCGTCCTCGGCGTCGCCGGCGACGGCGCGCAGCTCGACCGCGCCCATGCGATCTTCACCCGGCTGGGGGCCGAGCCGTGGCGGGCGTCGGCCGAGCGCCACCTGCGCGCGGCGGGCCGCGCGGTGGAGCAGACGGGCGGGCTCACGCCCAGCGAGCGGCGGGTGATCCGGCTCGTCGCCGGCGGGCTCAGCAACCCGCAGATCGCCGAGGAGCTGCACTACAGCCGCAAGACCGTCGAGGTCTATCTCACCAGGGTCTACGCCAAGACAGGGCTGCGGTCCCGCGTCGAGCTGGCCCTCGCCGTGGAGCGGGGCGAGCTGTGACGCGCCCCGCGCCCCCGGTTTAGGGACCTCCCTACTGGGCGCGGGGACCGCTCGCGTACAAGCTCGACACCATGCAGTCACCGATCCTGGAATGCGCCGACAGCCTGTGGCGCGGCTCCGTGCTCCCTGGCGACGTGCCCTTCGGGGAGCTGCGCCGCGACGGTGCCCAGGAGATCGCCTACGGCGTGGCGATGTGGCCCGCGTGCGGCAACGTCTACGCCATCCGGAGCGCGGACGGCCTGGCGCTGTTCGACACCGGCAACGCCGCCGACGCCCCCGCCATGTACCGGGCTGTCAGGCACTGGTCCGACGAGCAGGTCAGGTACGCCGTTTTCTCCCACGGCCACCTCGACCACATCGCGGGCATGGACGCGTTCGACGGCGAGCCCGGCCCGCGGCCGGTCGTGGTCGCGCACGAGGCCATGTCCCGCAGGTTCGCCCGTTACGCCAGGATGGCCGGGCACAACTCGGTGAACGGCCTGCGGGAGCTGGGCTTCCTCTGCATGGGATGGCCGGCCTCCCCCCGGCGGGCGGACCTGACCTACCGGGACGATCTGGAGCTGTCGCTCGGGGACGTCACCTTCCAGCTCAGCCACGCGCGGGGCGAGACCGACGACGCCACCTGGGCCTTCCTGCCCGAGCGGGGGGTGCTGCTGACCGGCGACCTGTTCGCCTGGACGGCCCCGGGCGCCGGCGGCCCGCACAAGGTCCAGCGCTATCCCGACGAGTGGGCCGTCGCGCTGCGCGCGATGGCGGCGCTCGACGCGGAGCTGCTCCTGCCGGGTCACGGGCTGCCCGTCGTGGGACCCGGCCGCGTACGGCAGGCCCTCACCGACACCGCCGACTACCTCGACAGCCTGGTGGAGCAGACGCTCGACCTGATGAACGCGGGGGCGCGCCTCGACGAGGTCCTTCAGGCCGTGCAGGCGCCGCCGGAGCTGGCCGGCCGGGCCTACCTGCGCCCCCACTACGACGAGCCGGAGTTCATCGTCCGCAACATCTGGCGGCTGCACGGCGGCTGGCACGACGGCAACCCGGCGCACCTCAAGCCCGCTCCGGACGCGGTCTTCGCCCGCGCGGTGGCCGAGCTGACGGCGGGCCCGGCGTCGATATCCGGGAAGGCGGTGACCGCAGCCGCCGACGGCGACCTCCGGCTGGCCTGCCAGCTCGCCGAGCTTGCGGCGCAGGCCGACCCCGAAGACCACAAGGTCCACGAGATCAGGGCGCTGGTCTACGCGATGCGCGTGCAGCAGGAGCCCGGCGCGATCGCGCGAGGGGTGTTCGCCTGGGCCGCGGCGGAGTCTCGAAGCAAGATCACCGGGCTGGACCTCCTCGACGTCTACCACGAGGTCGCGGGCGGCCGGATGTGGTGGCTACCCAGCTCCACCCGCTGAGCGGTCCGGCGGACGCGAGGAGGGGAGCGCCCGCCGGACCCCGGTAGCCTTCCTGTCGTGCTGGAACAGATCACGGCCACGCGGTACGTCGCGCCCCTCCGCGAAGGGGGGTCGTTGCCCGGCGTCCTCGAAGCCGACGACCTCGGCACCTATGTCGTGAAATTTCGTGGTGCGGGGCAGGGGCGCCGGGTGCTCGTCGCGGAGATCGTCTGCGCGGAGCTCGCCCGGCGGCTGGGCTTCGCCACCCCCGAGCTCAAGGTGATCGACCTCGACCCCCAGCTCGGCGCGCGCGAGCCGGACGAGGAGATCCAGGACCTGCTCGCCGCCAGTGCCGGCCTCAACCTGGCGATCGACTTCCTCCCCGGCGCGCTCGGCTTCGACCCGCTGGGCTGGGAGCCCGACGCCGGGTTCGCCTCCCGGGTGCTGTGGTTCGACGCGCTCATCCACAACGTGGACCGCAGCTGGCGCAACCCCAACCTGCTCGTCTGGCACGGCGGGGTGTGGCTGATCGACCACGGGGCGGCCCTGTGGTTCCACCACAACTGGCCCACGGCCGACCCCCGGCGCCGGTTCGACGGCCGTGACCACGTGCTCGGGCCGTACGCGACGGAGCTGGCGCGGGCCGACGCCGAGCTGGCCGGGCGGGTCACCCGCGAGCTGCTCGAGGAGGTGACGGCCCTCGTGCCCGACGAGTGGCTCGACGGCGAGCCGGGCTTCGACGGCGCGGCGGCCGTACGGCTGGCCTACGTCGAGCACCTGCTCGCCCGGGCGGCCGGGCCGCGGGACTGGCTTCCCGGCCCCGCCGAGGTCTCCCCCGCGCCGCGCCGGGAGGGCGGCACGATCGGCGGCTTCTGGCGCGCGGGCCGGGGTGAGGCGGGATGAGCATGACCGGCAGGGACGTCTATGAGTACGCGGTCATCCTGGTGATGCCGAGCGTCGAGCGGGGTGAGCTGGTCAACGCCGGGGTCATCGTCTACTGCCAGCCCCGCGGCTATCTGTGCGCACGGGTGGAGCTGGACGAGGGGCGGCTGCTCGCGCTGGGCTGCCCCGTCGACCTGCCCGGTGTCCGCCACGCGCTGACCGCCTACGAGCTGGCCTGCGGCGAGGAGGCGGGGCCGCTGGGCGCGGAATCGCCCGGCAGCCGGTTCCGGTGGCTGACCGCCCCGAGAAGCACGGTCGTGCGGACGGGCCCGGTCCACGCGGGGCTCACCCTCGACCCGGCGGCCGAGGTGGAGCGCCTGCTGGAGCGGCTGGTCAGAACAGCACGGACATGAACGTGTCGACCTCCTCGAATCCCACCTTGCGGTAGGCGGCCCTGGCCGGGAGGTTGAAGTCGTTCACGTAGAGGGTGACCAGGGGCGCGAAGTACTTCAGCGCCTGCTCGACGACCGCGGCCATCCCCGCGGCGGCGTGGCCCCGGCCCCGCAGGTCCGGATGCACCCAGACGCCCTGGATCTGGCACGCCTGCGGGGTCACCGCGCCGATCTCGGCCTTGAAGACGACCTGGCCGTCGTCGATGCGGGCGTAGGACCGCCCGATGCGGATGAGCTCGGCGACCCGTGACCGGTAGAGCGCGCCGCCGTCCCCGTTGTCCGGGGAGACGCCCACCTCCTCGGTGAACATCGCCACGCAGGCGGGCAGCACGATGCCGAACTCCTCGGGGCGGACCCTCCGTACGAGCGGGTCGGGGTCGACGGCGGGGGCGGTCCCGGTCGCCATGACGGGCTGCGCCCAGCGGATCGCGCGGGCGTTCCCCCAGTGCGGCTGGAGCCGCTCCCACAACTGCTCGACCGCGCCGGCGGGGCCGACGATGGAGGAGCACCGGCGGCCCTGCTTGCGCGCCCGGTCGGCGAACACGTGCACGGCCTCGCGCGAGGCGTTGACCGGCACCAGGTTCGCGCCGGCGTAGCAGAGGGACATGAGGCCGCCGCGCGGGCCGTATCCCCACATCTGGCCGCCCAGCCGTGAAGGGCTGAGCCCGACGGCCCTGACGCGGGAGGCGACGAATACGTTGGCGACCGGATCGGAGTCGAGGAGCGCGAGGACCTCGTCACGATCACTGTCGTCGAGCACGCGCGACGCCGATGTACGCAGCATCACGCGCCAAGCCTACGCGAACACCTCGTTTTTTGGAGTTACCGCCCCGGCGTGGGCGAGGCCGGCCGCGGATCCGGCTGGGCCGGGCAGCTCGCGTCCGCCCCCCGGCGCGACCGGCGCTGCGGCAGCAGGGTCGCGTCCCGCAGGTAGGCGGCCAGATGGCGGTCCACGCAGGGGTTGCCGGCGAGCGACACCCCGTGGTTGCCGCCCCCCTCGCTGATCATGCGCGCCGTCGGGAACAGCCGGCGCAGGTGCAGCGCCCCCACGTACGGCGTGGCGGCGTCACGCTCCGCCTGGATCAGCAGCACCGGCGGCAGGGCGGCGGACCCGACCTTGACGGGCGTCCCGCCGCGCTCCGGCCAGAACGCGCAGGGCGCGTTGTAGACGGCGTTCGGCCACGCCATGAACGGCGCGTCGGCGTGCGCCTTGACGGTGTCGGCGTGCCACCGGGCCCAGGACCGCGGCCAGGCGGCGTCCCGGCACTCCACGCCCAGGTAGACGGCGTAGGCGTTCTCCTCCTTGGCGTCGACCTTGGCCTGGGTGGCGTACAGCCGCACCAGGCCGGCCACGTCGCCGCGGCGCACGTAGGAGGAGAAGGCCGCGCCGAGCTCCGGCCACAGCCGGTTGGAGTAGGCGCCGTTGGAGTAGACGTCGTCCAGCTCGCTGGGGCCGACGATCCCCCCGGCCGGCCGGCCGCGAAGGCGGGAGCGCATGGAGTACCACGCGAACGACACGGCCGCCTGCGTGCCGCCCAGCCGGTACACGTCGTCGTGCCTGGCCACCCAGGCGAGGAAGTCGCGGTGGCGGCGGTCGAAGCTGTGGTCCTGGGCGATGTTCACGTCGTACCAGATCCCGTCGGGGTCGACGACGCTGTCGAGGACGAGCCGGCGCACCCGCTTGGGGAACAGCGTGGCGTAGACGGCCCCCAGGTAGGTGCCGTACGAGTAGCCCAGGTAGCTGATCTTGTCCTCGCCCAGTGCGGCGCGGATGGCGTCCATGTCCCTGGCCGTGTTCTCCGTGTTGAGGTACGGCAGGAACCACGACCACCGGTTGCCGCAGCCGTCGGCGTACTCGCGGGCCCGCTCGACGAGCCGGTCCTCCTCGGCCTGGCCGTGCGGCACGTTGTCGGGCCGGGGCGGGGCGTAGAAGCGCGCCGGGTCGACGCACGAGACGGCCGGCCGGCTGGGGGCGACCCCGCGCGGGGCGAAGCCCACCACGTCGAACCGGGCGGCGACGTCCGGGGGCAGGGTGGCGGCGACGTAGCGCGCCAGGCCCAGCCCCGAGCCGCCGGGACCGCCCGGGTTGACCAGCAGAACGCCGAGGTGGTCGGCGTCCCGGGCCGTCGTCCCGCGCACCCGGTTCAGCGCCAGCGTGATCTGCTGGCCGTACGGCTCGGCCGGGTCGAGCGGCACCCGGACGCTCGCGCACTCCACCGTGCCCGGCTCCCGCGCGCTCCCCCGGCGGCGGGCCTGCCCCTGCGCCGAGGCGTGGGCCGCGGCCTGCGCGGAGGTCTCGGCCTGCGCGGGAGCGAGGAGGGATCCCGCCGAGCTCTGCGATCCCTCGCACGGCCCCCAGGCGACGCCGCGCCTGGGGGCGGCCTGCGCCCCTCCGGGCCCGACCAGCCCGGCACCCAGCATCACGACGCTCGCGACGACCCCGACGACCCGCTTCACCGGCACGCTCCTCTGCTTTCAAACGGCAGAGGCAAGCTTCGCCGGGTGATCGTGCGGCTACCGCACGCTCGACCCGTTCATTGCCATTGTGTAGTCACACCATTGCTTTGTGTAAGCGGCGTCCGGGGCCGGTCAGGAGACGACGACCTGCGGGCCGGCGGCCTCGTCGTCGTCCAGGTCCACGTCGACGCCCATCTCCTCGGCGATGCGCAGCGCCTCCTCGATGAGGGTCTCCACGATCTGCGACTCGGGGACGGTCTTGACGACCTCGCCCTTGACGAAGATCTGGCCCTTGCCGTTGCCGGAGGCGACGCCGAGGTCGGCCTCCCTGGCCTCGCCGGGACCGTTGACGACGCAGCCCATGACCGCGACGCGCAGCGGCACCTTCAGCCCTTCGAGGCCGGCCTGGACCTGCTCGGCGAGGGTGTAGACGTCCACCTGGGCGCGGCCGCAGGAGGGGCAGGAGACGATCTCCAGGCCGCGCTCGCGCAGGCCGAGCGACTCCAGGATGGCGGTGCCGACCTTGACCTCCTCCACGGGAGGCGCGGACAGCGAGACGCGGATCGTGTCGCCGATGCCCTCGGCCAGCAGCGCGCCGAACGCGACCGCCGACTTGATCGTGCCCTGGAAGGCGGGGCCTGCCTCGGTGACGCCGAGGTGCAGGGGGTAGTCGCAGCGCTGGGCCAGCAGCCGGTAGGCCTGCACCATCACGACCGGGTCGTTGTGCTTGACCGAGATCTTGATGTCGCGGAAGCCGTGCTCCTCGAACAGCGAGCACTCCCACAGGGCCGACTCGACCAGCGCCTCGGGGGTGGCCTTGCCGTACTTCTGCAGCAGGCGGGGGTCGAGCGAGCCGGCGTTGACGCCGATGCGGATCGGGACCCCGGCGGCGGAGGCGGCGCGGGCGATCTCGCCGACCTTGTCGTCGAACTTCTTGATGTTGCCGGGGTTCACCCGGACCGCCGCGCAGCCGGCGTCGATGGCCGCGAAGACGTACTTGGGCTGGAAATGGATGTCGGCGATCACCGGGATCTGCGACTTCCTGGCGATGGCCGGCAGCGCGTCGGCGTCGTCCTGCGAGGGGACGGCGACGCGGACGATCTGGCAGCCGGTGGCGGTGAGCTCGGCGATCTGCTGCAGCGTGGCGTTGACGTCGGCGGTCAGCGTGGTGGTCATGGACTGCACCGAGACCGGCGCGTCCCCTCCGACGGGGACCGAGCCCACCATGATCTGCCGCGACACCCGCCGGCGGGCGATCGGCTGAGACTTGACGGAGGGGATCCCGAGATCAACAGGCATTGCGGTCCTTAGTGGTGGCGAGAGGACGTCCCCAGTCTAGGCAGTGCGGATACCACCCCGCCCGGAACTCCCGGGCGATGAAGGTTTCAGCCGCCTCGCACACGCCGTCTCCCGGGCGGGCCGCCGTGACGTGCGGCGACGCTGCGGCGGGCCCGGTCCCCGTCCGGCGCCGCCTGGGCAGCCCGGAGTACCGGGGTTACATTTCCGGACAGCGCGCGCTTTCGCCTGACCGGTCGATGATCCATTGATGACCATGCGGAAGGTGACTTGTGGGAAAGCCACGAAGAGCCAGGAAGACCCTGGCCGCCATCGCCACGGCGGTGGCGGCCTTGATCGCGACCGTGCTGTACGCCACCCCGGCGTCGGCGCACGGCGCGATGATGATGCCCGGCAGCCGTACCTATCTGTGCTGGAAGGACGGGCTGACCACCAGCGGGGCCATCTCCCCGAACAACCCCGCCTGCGCGGCGGCGGTCGCCCAGAGCGGGCCGAACTCGCTGTACAACTGGTTCGCCGTGCTGCGCTCCGACGGCGCGGGACGCATGTCGGGGTTCATCCCCGACGGCAAGCTGTGCAGCGGCGGGGCGGTGGTGTACGACTTCAGCGGGTTCGACCTGCCCCGCAGCGACTGGCCGGTCACCCACCTGACGGCCGGGGCGAACATCCAGTTCCGGTACAACAAGTGGGCCGCCCACCCGGGAACCTTCCGCACCTACATCACGAAGGACAGCTGGAGCCCCACCCGGCCGCTCGCCTGGAGCGACCTGGAGTCCACGCCGTTCTACAGCGCCACCGACCCGCCGAGCGTCGGCTCGCCGGGCAACGCGGACTCCTACTACTACTGGAACGCGAGCCTGCCCTCGAACAAGAGCGGGCGCCACATCATCTACTCGGTCTGGCAGCGGTCCGACAGCAACGAGACCTTCTACAACTGCTCGGACGTCGTCTTCGACGGCGGCAACGGCGAAGTGACCGGCGTCGGCCCGGGCGGCAACCCCAGCCCGAGCCCCACGCCGACCCCGTCCCCGACGCCGTCACCGTCCCCGACGCGGACTCCTTCGCCCACTCCCTCCCCGTCCCCGTCCCCGACTCCTTCGCCCAGCCCATCGCCGACCCCGTCGCCGTCGCCGTCGCCGTCGCCGAGTCCCCAGCCGGGCGGATGCGTGGCCACGTACAAGGTGAGCAGCTACTGGAGCGGCGCGTTCCAGGGTGAGGTGACGGTACGCAACGCCGGGACCAGCTCCATAGGGGCCTGGACGGTCAAGTGGACGTTCCCCGGCGGCCAGACCATCACCCAGATCTGGAACGGCACCCAGACCACGTCCGGAAGCCAGGTGACCGTTCACAACGTGAACTACAACGGCAACCTCGCACCGAACGCGACGACCGTGTTCGGATTCCTGGCCAACGGCGCGTCCGCCACCAGCACACCGACGAGCATTTCCTGCACCCCGGGGACGGCCTGACCCCGCCCCCGTGAGCGCATGAGGTGAACACCCGATCCGGGGCGGCTCCGGCCGTCCCGGATCGCTCGCATCCCAGCGGTCAGCGGGTCAGCTCGGCGGCGCGCGCCCTGGCCCAGGCATCGGCGGCGAGGACCTCCTCCACCGTTGTGGCAGGCCCTGCGGCGTGCTCGGCGACGACCCGCTCCACCGTGTCCACGATGGCGAGGAACGGCAGGCCGCCCTTGAGGAACGCCTCCACGCACACCTCGTTGGCGGCGTTGTAGACGGCGGGCGCCGTGCCGCCGAGCGAGCCGACGTGGCGGGCGAGCGCGACCGCGGGGAACGCGTCGTCGTCCAGCGGCTCGAACGTCCAGGTGTGCGAGGCCGTCCAGTCCACGGCCGCCGCGGCCTCGGGGACGCGCTCGAGGAAGCCCAGCGCCAGCGAGATGGGCAGCCGCATGTCGGGCGGGCTCGCCTGCGCGACCGTCGACCCGTCGGTGAACTCGACCATCGAGTGGATCATCGACTGCGGGTGGACGACCACCTCGATGCGGTCGAAGCCGACGTCGAAAAGCAGGTGCGCCTCGATCACCTCCAGGCCCTTGTTCACCAGGGTCGCCGAGTTGACCGTGATGACCGGGCCCATGCTCCACGTGGGGTGGTTGAGCGCCATCTCCGGCGTCACGTCCCCCAGCTCCGCCCGGCTCCTGCCCCGGAAAGGCCCGCCGCTGGCGGTCACCACCAGCCGCCGTACGGCCCGGGCGTCGGCGCCCGAGGGACCGGCCGCCCACAGGCACTGGGCGAGCGCCGAGTGCTCGGAGTCGACGGGGAGCAGGCTGCCCGGCTTCGCGAGGCGCTTCACCAGGGGGCCGCCGACGATCAGCGACTCCTTGTTCGCCAGCGCGAGCACCCGGCCCGCCTCCAGCGCGGCGAGCGTCGAGGTGAGCCCCAAGGCGCCGGTGATCGCGTTGAGCACGACGTCGCACGGGGACGCGGCGAGCTCGGCGACCCCCTCGGGCCCCGCGAGGATCCTCGCCCGCGCGCCGGCGGCGGCCAGCGCCTCTCTGAGGGCCGGCACGGCGCCCGGGTCGGCCACCGCGACTGTCTCGGCCCCGAACCTGGCCGCCTGCCCGGCGAGCAGGTCCACCCGGCCGCCTCCCGCGGCGAGCGCGGCCACCCGGAACCGCCCGGGCGCGCGGGATACGACATCGAGTGCCTGGGTGCCGACGGATCCGGTCGAGCCGAGCACGACGATCGACCGCGGCCGGGACGACGAGGGCGGCGGCGGGGTTGGTGAAGTCACTCCCCCATTGTCCCCGAGCACATCGTCCCCCGGCCACCGTCCCCGGGTTCGGCCACCGCCTTCGGGGTCGCCCCGGGGGCCGGAATCCGGTGCCTCCGGGTCAGGCGAGAAACCAGTACATAAATGCCGGAATCTGCCCATATCTGTATATGCGAATCATGAGAAATCCGGATAGAGCCCTCGCTACCTTCGCGCGTCAGGACATCCCGACTCGGAGGTACGCATGCACCCCACTGCACGACGTCTCGCGGCCCTCGCGGTCCCCGCCCTCGCGACCGCGGGGGCCCTGCTGCCCGCGGCCCACGGCGCCGCGGCGTCCCCCCTCTCCTCTGTCTCCACCGCCACCGCCGTCTCCACCGCCACGGCCGCCGCCCCCAAGCCGGTCGCCGTACACGAGGCGGCCGACACCAAGACCGAGCAGCGCACGGTCACCAAGTACTGGACGCTGGCGAAGATGGAGGACGCCGAGCCGCTCGACGCTCCCACCACGGACGCCAGGCGCTTCGCCAGCACCGCCGCCGTCCTCGACGCGCCGGAGGCCAAGCCGGCGGCCGTCGCCCCCACGCTGAGCGCCGACGCCGTCGCCGGCTCGGCGACCGCCTCGTCCAAGAGCAACGGCGCCGCCTGGACGGGCGGCGGCGCGATCGTCAAGACGGCGGGACGGGTGTTCTTCACCGTCACGGCCGGGTCCGACGCCGGGCGGAACGCCTCCTGCTCGGGCACAGCCGTGACCAGCGCCAACAAGAGCGTCGTCATCACGGCGGGGCACTGCGTGAAGCTGAACGGCGCCTTCCACAGCAACTGGGTCTTCGTCCCCGGCTACGACAAGGGCGCGCGGCCCGAGGGCACGTGGCCGGCGACCAACCTGCTCACCACGCCGCAGTGGAACTCCGGCGAGAACATGAACTTCGACGTGGCCGCCGCCGTGGTCGCCCCGCAGAACGGGCAGAGCCTCACCGACGTCGTCGGCGGCCAGGGCGTGGCGTTCAACCAGCAGCGCGGGCGCCAGATGTACTCCTTCGGCTACCCCGCGGGCGCGCCGTACGACGGGTCGAAGCTGGTCTACTGCAGCGGCCGGGCGTTCGACGACTACCTCAGCTCGGACGACCAGGGGCTCAACTGCACCATGACCGGCGGGTCCAGCGGCGGCCCGTGGTTCGTGAACTTCAACGAGCGCACCGGAACCGGCCTGGTGAACTCGGTGAACAGCTTCAAGTACAACTTCGCGAGCTTCTGGATGTTCGGCCCGTACTTCGGCCCGGAGGCCGAGGCCGTCTACAACGCGGCGCAGAACACGTCGCTGACCTGATTCACCGAAAGTAGCCACACAAGCACGTGTCGTGGTCCAAACTCGGGTGCCATGACTCCCAGCCCATCGCTTGCCGCCGCCACGCTCGCCGCCGGGCTCCTGGGAGCCCTCCAGGCCCCCGTCCCTCCGGTGGCGGACGTCGTGGAGCACGTGGCGGCCCCGGTGTCCCCGGCGTACTGGACGCCGGAACGGATGGCACGGGCCATCCCGATCGACCTGCGGTCCGCCGTGCGGCAGGTGGAGGCGCTCACCGCGAGCGTCCTGCCGCCCTCCCCGAGGGCGGGATACACACGGCCGCCGGAGCAGCGGCGCCGGCCCGGGCGCGTGGGGTCGCCCGGGCGGGTACGGCAGGCCGCCGCACCCGCCGCGATGCCCCCCGCGACGACGAGCGGTTCGCAGTGGGCCGCGGGCGGATCCGTCACGAGGACGACGGGACGGGTGTTCCTCACCATGAACGGCGTCGACTTCGTCTGCTCGGCGAGCGCCGTGCGGGGCGCCAGCAGGGACCTGGTGGCCACGGCCGGGCACTGCGTCAAGGACGGCACCGGCGGATGGGCGGAGAACTGGACGTTCGTCCCCGGCTACCGCCAGGGACGGCAGCCGTACGGCTCCTATCCCGCGCGGCGGATGTTCGTCGCGGGCCCCTGGTCACGCGGCGCCGACGACGACTACGACGTCGGCATGGTGGCCGTCACCACCTCGGGCGGGCGGCACCTGGCCGACGTGGTCGGCGCGCAGGAGATCGGCTTCGACGCGCGGCGCGGGCTGCGGACCTACGGGTTCGGCTTCCCGGCCGACCCGCCCTACGACGGGGAGCGCCTGCTGTACTGCGCGGGCACCCCGCACGGCGACCCCCAGCGCCAGACCGGCGACCAGGGGTTGCGGTGCGATCTCACGGCGGGGGCCAGCGGCGGCCCGTGGCTCAGCGGGTTCGACCCCGCCACCGGCCGGGGCACGCTCGTCTCGGTCAGCAGCTTCAAGTACAGCAACGACCACGGCACGATGTACGGCCCCTACTTCGGGCCGGCGGTGAAGGACCTGTTCCGGACCGCCGAGCGGGCCTGACGCCACACCCGCGAGGAGGCGGGCCGCCCGGTCAGTGGTCGAGCTCGTGCAGCTCGGCGTGGTCCTCCTCGACGATGTCGGCGGCCGAACGCACTATCAGCGGGTCGGGCTCCGACACGATGTCGTAGTCCCTGTCCTCGTAGTCGAACAGCGACAGGACGTACCGCATGGCCTCCAGGCGGCCCCGCTTCTTGTCGTTGCTCTTGATGATCGTCCAGGGGGCGTCCGGGGTGTCGGTGTTGAGGAACATGTCCTCCTTGGCCTTGGTGTACTGGTCCCACAGGTCCAGCGAGGCGACGTCCATCGGCGACAGCTTCCACTGCCTGACCGGGTCCACCTGGCGGATGATGAACCTGGTCCGCTGCTCGGCCCGTGACACCGAGAACCACAGCTTGACCAGGTGGATGCCGTCCTGGACCAGCATCCGCTCGAACTCCGGCGCCTGCTGGAGGAACTTCAGGTACTCCTCGGGGCTGCAGAATCCCATGACCCGCTCGACCCCGGCCCGGTTGTACCAGGACCGGTCGAACAGCACCATCTCCCCCGCGGCCGGCATATGGGCGACGTACCGCTGGAAGTACCACTGCGTGCGCTCACGCTCACTGGGCTTCTCCAGCGCCACGACGGTCGCGCCGCGGGGGTTGAGGTGCTCCATGAAGCGTTTGATCGTGCCGCCCTTGCCGGCCGCGTCCCGCCCCTCGAAGAGGATGACCAGCCGGCCGCCGGTGTCCTTCAGCCAGTACTGCAGCTTGAGCAGCTCGATCTGGAGCAGCCGCTTCTGCCGGTCGTAGTCGTGCCGGTGCAGGCGGTGATCGTACGGGTAGTGCTCGCGCCAGGTGTCGACCGGCCGGCCGTCGGCCCGGACGAGGACGGGATCGTCGTCATCGTCGTCCATCACCTTCAGTCCGGGGGTACGGCGGAGCAGTTCGACACCGCGCGGGTGGTCGGTGGCCATCTGCGATTCTCCTGGCATGTGGTGCGCGCCCCTCATTTCGCCAGCATGACATAAAGGCCCATAAATGCTCCCGCAAGGACCAGGGCGAAGCAGACGACGGCCACGACGACCCCGGCGGGCCTGGCGGCCGACCGTCCGTCCTCGTTCCTGGCGGCCGCGAGGCCCACGAGCCCGAGCGCGTACACGGCGACGAGCCCGGCGCCGGCGAGCAGGGCGGCGACCAGCACCTTCCACAACGCGTCGAAATCGACATACTGGCTCATGCGACGGACTCCTTCGCGGGGACGAGCTTCCCGGTCCAATCGGCGTTGACGTTCGCGTGGGTGACGGGCTCGCGGCGGGCCGCGAGGAACAGGCCCAGGGCGAGCACCGCGGCGAGGGCGAAGACGGCGGTCACGCCGCCCGCGCCGCCGATGAGGTCGGCGCCCTTCCACGTGATCGCGCCCACCAGCGCCGCGGCGGGCAGCGTGAGCAGCCACGCGGTGACCATCCGGCCCGCCAGCCCCCAGCGGACCTCGGCCAGCCGCTTGCCCACACCCGCGCCGATGATCGAGCCGCTGCACACGTGGGTGGTCGAGAGGGGGAGGCCGAAGTGGGAGGCCGCGAAGATCACCGCCGCCGACGAGCCCTCGGCGGCGAACCCCTGGGGCGTCTCGATCTCGGTGAGCCCCTTCCCGAGAGTCCTGATCACCCGCCATCCCCCGATGTAGGTGCCGAGCGCGATCGTGACGGCACAGGCGAGGATGACCCAGAACGGCGTCCCGGCGTCGCCCCCGATCGTGTGGTTGGCGACCAGCGCCAGCGTGATGACGCCCATGGTCTTCTGGGCGTCGTTGGTGCCGTGGGCGAGGGAGACCAGGGACGCGGAGCCGATCTGGCCGACGCGGAACCCCTGGGCCCTCATCCGGTCCGGCACGCCCCTGGTGATCCGGTACACGAGATAGGTGCCGATGGTGGCGACGCCGATCGCGAAGATCGGCGCCAGCACGGCGGGAACCAGGACCTTCGACACGATCGCCTGGCCCTTGACGGCCGAGGCGCCCGCGGCGAGCACGGTCGCGCCCACCACGCCGCCGATGAGCGCGTGGGAGGAGCTGGACGGAATGCCGAAGTACCAGGTCAGCAGGTTCCACGCCAGCCCGCCGACGAGGCCGGCGAACACGACGGTCAGCGTGATCGCGCCGCTGTCCACGATCCCGGTGGCGATCGTGGACGCCACCTTCAGCGACAGGAAGGCGCCCACGAAGTTGAGCACGGCCGACAACGCCACAGCGACCCGTGGCCGGAGCGCGCCGGTCGCGATGGAGGTGGCCATCGCGTTGGCCGTGTCATGGAATCCGTTGGTGAAGTCGAAGCCGAGCGCCGTGACCACGACGACGCCGAGGAGGAGGGTGTTGGCGTCCATACCGGAAGACTGCGCACGACGGCGCGGCCTAATCCCGGGCGGGGCGGTGTTCGCCGGATGTTCACCTTCCGCACCTGCCCGGCGGACGGCACCGCGGCGGGGCTCAGAGGGTGAGCCCCGTCAGCACCATGACCTTCTCGTACGTCAGGTCCTCCATGGCGGAGCGCAGCCCCTCCCGGCCCACACCGGACTCCTTGACGCCGCCGTACGGCATCTGGTCGGCGCGGTAGGACGGCACGTCGCCGATGATGACGCCCCCGACCTCCAGCTCCCGGTTGGCCCGGAAGGCCACGTCGAGGCTGCGGGTGAACACCCCGGCCTGCAGGCCGTACCGGGAGTCGTTGACGGCGGCGAACGCCTCATCCACGGAGGCGACCCGCTGCACGACCATGACGGGCCCGAAGACCTCCTCGGTCACGACCTTGGCGCCGGAGGGGACGTCGGCCAGCACGGTGGGGGCGATGGTGGCGCCGTCCCTCGTGCCGCCGGCGAGCACGCGGGCGCCCGCCTCCTGGGCCTCGTCGATCCAGCTCTCCACCCGGACCGCCGCGTCCTCGCTGACCAGCGGCCCGACCTGCGTCTTGTCGTCCGCCGGGTCACCGGTCACCAGAGCCCCCACGGCCGACAGGAGCTTGCCGGTGAACTCCTCGGCGACCGCTTCCTCCACGATCACGCGTTGCACCGCGATGCAGCTCTGGCCCGCCTGGTAGTTGGAGAACAGCGCGATCCTGCTCGCCGCCCAGTCGAGGTCGGCGTCGGCGAGCACGACCACGGCCGCGTTGCCGCCGAGCTCCAGCGTGACGTGCTTGCGCGGCACCCTGTCCATGATCGAGTAGCCGACAGGGCCGGAGCCGGTGAAGGAGACGACTGGCAGGCGCGGGTCCTCCACGAGCGAGCCCGCCCGGTCGTTCGGCACCGGCAGGACGGAGAACATGCCCTCGGGCAGGCCGGTCTCGGCCAGGATCTCCCCGAGCACCAGCGCCGAGAGCGGGGTGGCGGGGGCCGGCTTGACGACGATCGGGGCGCCCACCGCGATCGCCGGGGCGACCTTGTGCGCCACCAGGTTGAGCGGGAAGTTGAACGGCGTGATCGCCAGCACCGGCCCGTACGGCACGCGCGAGACGTAGGCGAGCCGGCCCTGGGCGGCGGGCTCGGTGTCGAGCCGCTGCACCTCGCCGCTGAACCGGCGGGTCTCCTCCGCGGCGAACCGGAACGTCGAGACGGCCCTGGCGACCTCTCCGCGGGCCCAGAACACGGGCTTGCCGTTCTCGGCGCTGATCAGCCGGGCGATCTCCTCCGACCGCTCCCCGAGGCGGCGGGCCACGTGGGCCAGCGCCTCGGCGCGCACGTGGATCGGGAGCGCGGCGGCCTCCTTGCGCACGGCGTCCGCCGCCGCGACCGCCCGCTCGACCTGATCGGCCGTCGGGATCGAGTGGACGCCGACGACGCGGCCGTCGTGCGGGCTGGTCACGCTCTGCTCGGCGTCGCCGGTCACGGGACGGCCGGCGAGCCAGAAGGGGCGGGGATCGGAATCGTGGCTCACGTCCATGCCTCTGACGGTATGTCACCTGGTCGGGACGGTCGCTACTCCTGCTCGCACAATCCGTCCCGGCCGCCGCGCCAATGTGTCAGGTTTACGACGTCACAGATGCGCGGCGATTTCGGGATGTTTTCCGTTTCACAGCGGTTTGAAAGTCGGGCGGCATGGTTAAGTCATCATCCGGGTCTGTCGCGGGACCCCAATATGAGAGAGGCTCGTCGCTGATGGGTACGCCGGCGCCGCTCGGTCTTGAGGGTGCCTATTCGCGCGGTCACCGCACCACCTATGACGAGCTCCGCACACGCCTGCTCGACGTGGCCAACGTGCTGCTGTCCTCGGACGGCCCGGAGAGCCTGACGGTCCGCCGCATCGCGGCTGAGGCGAGCTGCTCGACCCAGGTCATCTACACGATGTTCGGCAGCAAGGAGGGGCTGGCCGAGGCGCTCTATCTGGAGGGCTTCGAGCGTTTCCGCCGCCGGCTGGAGGCGGTGCCGCACCGCGGCGACCCCCTTGACCACCTCACCGCGCTCGGCCCCGCCTACCGTGAGGCGGCGCTGTCGGAGCCGGGCTACTACAGCCTCATGTTCGAGCGGGCCATCCCCGGCTTCGTGCCGAGTGAGCGCGCCCGCACCCTCGCCCGTGCCGCGCTCAACATCGTCGACCGCGTGATCGCCGACTGCATCTCCGCCGGGTACGTGGTGCCCACCCAGCCGAGGAAGGTGGCCGACGCGCTGTGGGCCGCCGCTCAGGGCGCGCTCACGCTGGAACGTGCCGGTCACCTCCCGGACGGCAAGACGTACGAGATCGTCACGACCGCGACCATCCAGGCATTCCTCGTCGACCGGCACAAGGCCTGACGGCGGCCGGGACACCGCCCAACCCGCCTCCGCCCCCCACAGGACAGCACCCCTCACTGGCACAGCCCCTCACCGGCACAGGCCCTCACTGGCACAGGCCTTCATTGGACAGCGCGCCCCACGGACAACGCGCCCCACGGGCAGCGTCAGGGCCTGTACGGAGTCGTCGCGCCTTCATGTGCGCCGAGCCCGCCGACATTCGTCAATCCGTCATTGGCGGATCGCCGTGGTGTGCAGTGACTCACCGACGATGAAGGGCCTTTGGCCGAAAGCCATCTGCCCGTGGTCGAGCAGGGCCCCAACCGCTTGCATCAGCGCCCAAGACACCGGTCATCCCTCTTCGCCCCTTCGCCCGGGATCGCGGACCGGTTGGGGGCGCGCACATTGGACGGCGGGTTGACTGCAGGCACCTAGGTAGATCTTTTGGAGGCCTGGTGCGACCTGGCCTTATGTGAGTTTCCGGCCCC
>NZ_JBEZDW010000028.1:0-118210 GCF_040802045.1 Microbispora sp. NPDC049125
TCCACCACCCCCACCGCTACACCACCCACCGCAACCCCGACGGCACCTGGACCCTCCTCCACCACCCCAAACGCCACCTCCACAAACGATGAACCTGTACACCGCCAACGCGGCACACCCGCTAATCCGGCGGGGTTGCGCTCGCTGTCCGCCGACCGCATTGCCCAGCCCCGAGGAACGGCGGCACATCCACACCACCGCGGATCAACACCGGCCAGGAAGACGCCGGACACCGGCACCGCCCCCAACTCCGAAGGGCGTCCAGGCGCGGCCTAAGGCAGCCGCACCGGCACGTGGCCGTCACCTGGTTCGGAGGTGAGCAGTCCGTCAGGCACCCGTGAGCTTCGCCTGCTAAGCCTTCGGCCGACACCGCGGTGACCATCACGTCATTGCCATTCCGCTGGACGCGGTCCCACGGGGCGTACGTAGCCCATAGGCGGATTCATATCGACTAGCTCACCGAAAGCACCTGTTCGTGGAGGAAAGCGACGGCGGTGTAACGTTCCAATTTCGAGAGACAACCGTCTGTCTGCCGTGTCCGTCCCCTTACCCAGAGCAGTCGAGCCTCTGGAGTCGCGTATGTCACAGCAGTCAGGCCTGCCCTACGGCCCACCAGCACGACAGCAGGCGCCGCAGCAGCCCAACGGCTGGCAGCCCCCCGCCCCCTCCCAGGAAAGGCAAGGGAGTGGTCTTCTGGCTTCTTGTCATCACCCTCCCGTTCGTCCTCCTCGTCGGATGCGTGGCCGTCGCCGGAACGCTCGCCGGCCAGCCCACCGGCGACGCTCATCGCCTCTCACAGACCGGTGACACCACCGGCGCGCGACCCCAGTCGACGGAAGCGACTCCTGCCACGGACGAAACCGCCGCTGAGGCGGAGCCGTCTCAAGCTCCCGCCCCGGAGCCCGCACCGCGCAGTTACCGGGGAGTGAGTGCGAAAGTGCTCAAGCTACGCAAGAGCGACTGGACGAACGTATGGCTCGTTTCCTTCACTCACCGGGGGACGTCGAACTTCATCGTCGAACCTCTCGACCCCCGAGGTGCCGCTCAGTCGGCCATCGTCAACGAGATCGGCACATACAAGGGGACCGTGCTCCTCAACGAGGAGGACGGGTCCGAGACGGCGGCGCTGAAGATCCAGGCGGACGGTTCGTGGACGGTGACACTCGAGCCTCTGTCGATGACCCGGGTATGGTCTGGAGCCGCTGTTGACGGACGCAGTGACGACGTGGTGCGGCTCGACCCGCGCAGCTCCGGGCTCACGACGGTGAACGCGCGCCACTCGGGAAGCTCGAACTTCATCGTCGACGCATACACGGAGAACGGTGAGGAGAACCTCGTCAACGAGATCGGCAGTTGGCACGGTGAGGTGCCGCTGCCCGACGGAACGATTCTCGTCACCATCAAGGCGGACGGCGTCTGGTCCTTGAAGAAGAGCTGATCGCATCCAGGCACCAGTGGTACGGAAAGCCGGGGCCCCTGGCGGAACTGAGGAGGAGTGCGGACCCGCTCCGACGTGCGGCGATGACTGCGATAGCTTGGCTGGGATTCCAATATCTCTCAGAACGGCGTGGGCGCGAGCCGTCATCTGAGGAGGGGACACATGGCCAAGCTGCTGGCGGTCAACGTAGGCATGCCGAAGGACGTCGCCTGGCAGGGCAGGACGGTGCACACGGGAGTGTGGAAGCAGCCCGTCACGGGTCCCCGGATGGTGCGCCGGCTGAATATCGACGGGGACGGCCAGGGAGACCTGCAAGGGCACGGCGGCGAGCACCGCGCCGTACTGGTCTACCAGACCGGCTCCTATCGCCACTGGCGGGAGCACTTCGGGCGCGACGACCTCGGGTACGGCGCGTTCGGGGAGAACTTCACCGTCGACGGGCTGCCGGACGACGAGGTGTGCGTCGGCGACCGGTACCGGATCGGGGAGGCGGTGTTCGAGGTCACCCAGCCGCGCGTGACCTGCTACCGGGTGGGTCTGCGGCTGGGGGAGCCCCAGATGGCCGCTCTGCTCGTCTCGCACCGGCGTCCCGGGTTCTACCTCCGCGTCCTCACCGAGGGACGGGTGGAGGCGGGGGACGAGATCGTCAAGGTCGCCGCCGGTCCGGAGGGCATGACCGTAGCGGAGGTCGACGCCCTGCTCTACCTGCCCGGTCATCCCCGCGACCGGCTCGCCCGCGCGTTGCGCATCCCCGCTCTCAGCCCTGCCTGGAAAGCCTCTTTCCAGGCGCTGCTCGACCAGGCGGACACTCCGGGGCGGCCGGGGGACGACGCGGGGCTCAGGGTGGGCGACGCGAGGGGGCCATCGGGTAACGCGGGGCTCACGGCTGCCGGTCCGCCACCCGCGTGGGCCGGGTTCCGGCCGTTGGAGGTCGTACGCGTCGACGCCGAAAGCGCGAGCGTGTTCTCGCTGACTCTGGCCGCCGCCGACGGGACAAAGCTGCCGGCCGCGCTGCCCGGCCAGTTCGTCACCCTCCGGTTGCGCCCGGACGCCGCCGCCGCGCCGCTCATACGCAGCTACTCGATGTCCGGCCCCCCGGGAGCCGCCCGCTACCGCATCAGCGTGAAGCAGGAGCCGTACGGCGCCGCCAGCGGGCACCTCCGCGCTCACGTGCGCGCCGGCGACGTGCTGGACGTCGCGGCGCCCCGAGGCTCCTTCACCCTGAAGCCCGGCGGCAACCCGGTCGTCCTGCTGTCGGCGGGCATCGGCGCCACCCCGGTCCTCGCCATGCTGCACGCGCTCGCCGCCGAGCGTTCCACCCGCGAGGTGTGGTGGCTGTACGGCACCCGCGACGGCGGCGAGCACCCCTTCGCCCGGGAGAGCCGTGAGCTGCTGGCCGCGCTGCCGAACGCGCGGGAGCGGATCTGTTACAGCCGCCCGGCCCCCGGCGACCGCCAGGGCGTCGACTACGGGACCGCCGGACGGCTGTCGGCCGACCTGCTCGGCGACCTCGGAGTCCCACATGGCGCCGACGTCTACCTGTGCGGACCTCCGTCTTTCATGCGGGAGCTGCCCGCCGCGCTCGCCGGGTCCACTCTCGCCCCCGCCCGCGTCCACACGGAGGTGTTCGGGGCGGGGCCGGCTCTCACGCCCGGCGTCACCGGCGTCGTCGCCGGGCCCGTCCACCTCCCGCCAGGCCAGGCCGGGACCGGGCCGTCAGTCGCGTTCGCCCGCAGCGGCCTGACTGTGCCCTGGGACTCCGCCTACGCGAGCCTGCTGGAGCTCGCCGAGGCATGTGACGTACCCACCCGCTGGTCATGCCGTACGGGCGTGTGCCACAACTGCGAGAGCGGCCTGCTGTCGGGCACGGTCGCGTACGCACCGGAGCCGGTGGAGCCGCCCGCGCAGGGCAACGCCCTGATCTGCTGCTCCCGTCCTGAAGGCGACGTCGTCGTCGACCTTTAAAAAGTTGCGTGGCACGCAATCTTGCGCATCCCGCAAAAATCAGTGAGTATGTACCTGTGAGCATCGAGGCGGGTAAGCCCGCAGGTCTGCGCGAGCGCAAGAAGCTGGAGACACGCATCGCGCTGGGCTGGGCGGCCATCCGTCTCACCGTGGAGCGGGGATTCGACGCCGTCCGGGTGGAGGACATCGCCGCCGAAGCCGGTGTCTCCCCCCGCACCTTCAACAACTACTTCTCCAGCAAGGCGGAGGCGGTCGCCGCCCGGCATCTCGACCGCGCCAGGATGATCGCGGAGGAGTTGCGCGCCCGCCCGGCCTCCGAGCCGCTGTGGGAGGCCGTCGCCAACGCGGTCATGGCGCGGTTCGGGCTGACCCAGGAGACCAGAGGGGCCGGTACGTCCGACCAGCAGTGGATCACCGGCCTCCGCCTGATGATGACCGAACCCGCTCTGCAGGGCGAGTTCATGAAGGCCGGCGCGCTCGCCGAGTTCGAGCTGGCGGCGGCGGTCGCCGAGCGCACGGGCACCGACGTCGAGCGGGACCTGTATCCGCGGCTGGTGGCCGGAGCCGTCTGGGCCGCCATCACGGTCGTCACGGATCACTGGTTGCACGCCGATCCGCCCGTGGCGATCGTCCCGCTGCTCCGCGACGCGCTCCACCAGCTCGCCGCAGGACTTCCCGTCCCCTGATCACCATTCCCCTGATCACCATTCCCCTGATCACCGTTCCGCCGATCACCGTTCCGTAAGTCCGGCGTGTACGCCGCCGCGCGTTGAGCGCAGGCCGGTCGACCCGCCATGCCCTTTTTCCCGAGTCCTCTGGAGGGACCGCCATGCCTGCTGACGTCGTCATCGCCGGAGCCGGCCCGAACGGGCTGATGCTGGCCTGCGAGCTGAAAATGGCCGGAGTCCAACCGCTGGTGCTGGAGCGCCTGCGGGAACGCACAACCGAGCAACGTGCCAACGGCATGGTCGGCCAGGTGGTGCGGATGCTCGACCGCCGGGGCCTGTACGAGCGCCTCACCGGCGACTCGAAACCGCCGCGGCCGGCACCGGGCTTCGTGTTCGGCGCGATGCCGCTCGACCTGAGCGTCCTCGACGACAATCCGCTGTACGCCATGATGGTGCCGCAGCGCCGCGTCGAGCAGGTGCTGGAGGAGCGCGCCGTCGAGCTCGGCGTCGAGATCCGCCGCGGGCACGAGCTGACCGGGCTTTCCCAGGACGACGACGCGGTCACCGCCGACGTCACCGGGCCGGACGGCCCTTACCGGCTGCGCGTCCCCTACCTCGTCGGCGCCGACGGGGGCCGCAGCGTCACGCGCAAGCTGGCCGGGATCGGCTTCCCCGGCGTGACCAGGGACACGACGGTCTCCCGGTCGGCCCACGTCACCGTGCCCGCCGCGATGGTGGATCCCGCGACCGGCGGCCTGAACGTCCCCGGCTACGGACTGATCCCGCCGTTCATGCACCACCGCACCGAGCGCGGGCTGTTCGTCTTCGCCCCCTTCTCCACGGGCTCACCCCTGGTGAGCACCACCGAGTGGGACCCCGCCGCGGCGGCCGTCGAGTCCACGCTGACCATCGAGGAGCTCCGGGAGAGCGCCGGCCGGGTGCTCGGCGCCGACGTTCCCCTCGGCCCGCCCGAGGGCGAGGGCCCCCACCTGATGCGCCGCCTGTCCGGCGTCAACACGCGGCTGGCCGAGCGGTTCCGCGACGGCCGGGTGCTTCTGGTCGGCGACGCCGCCCACGTGCACTCCGCGATCGGCGGGCCGGGCCTCAACCTCGGTCTGCAGGACGCGGTCAACCTGGGCTGGAAGCTCGCGGCCGAGATCCGTGGATGGGCCCCGCCCGGACTGCTGGACAGCTACGAGACCGAACGGCGGCCGGCCAGCAGCCGGGTGGTCATGCACACCCAGGCGCAGTCGGCGCTGATCGCCCCGGGCGGCGAGGTCACCGCGCTGCGGGAGCTGTTCGGCGAGCTGCTCCGTGACCGGGGCAACATCCAGCGCATCGCCGACATGATGTCCGGCGCGGACATCCGCTACGACATGGGAACGGGCGACGCACACCCGCTGATCGGCCGGTGGGCCCCTGACCTGCTCCTGGCCGCGGAGGACGGACCGGTCCGGCTCGCCGAGCTGACCAGGGACGCCCGGCCGCTGCTGCTCGACCTGACCGAGGACGGGGCGCTCGCCGAGGAGCTGTCCGGGTGGCGCGACCGGGTGGACACCGTCACGGCGCGCCCCGCCGGCACCGCGACAGCCGGGGGGAGCACCACCCCGGTCACCGCCCTGCTGCTGCGGCCGGACTGCTACATCGCGTGGGCCTCGTCCTCGCCCCGTCCGGACTCCGGCGAACGGGAGGCCCTCCACGCGGCTCTGTCCAGGTGGTTCGGCGCGGCCGAGAGCCCCGTCGTCGCCGCCGCGCCGGGCGGACTGAGCTGACCTGCAACTCCAGGTAGCCACAGCGGGCTAGGCAACTGTTGGTTGACATAGGCATGCAGGCAACCTACGGTTGCCTGCATGATGCCTTCAGCTCCCACCCTCGAGTCCCTGATCGCGCAGGTCCGCTCCGTTCTGGACGACGGACCCGCCCTGGACCGGCTCACGCTCGCGGTCGGCCTGGCGAACCGCCTCGGCGAGCTCGGCGAGAACCTGATCGGCTACTACGTCGACGAGGCTCGCCGCGACGGCGTGTCGTGGGCCGAGATCGGCGCCAGGCTGGGGGTCAGCCGACAGGCGGTGCAGAAGCGGTTCATCCCCAGCGACGCGGGCATGCGCGGGCGAGGCCAGGACGGGTTCTGGGACCGGGCGAGCGCCGACTTGAAAAAGGCGGTCACGCTCGCCCGCGAGGCCGCCCGGGCCCGGCGCAAGACCTACCTTGGCACCGAACACCTGCTGCTCGGGCTGGCCGGGCAACCGGATCAGGCGGCGGCACAGGCGCTGGCCCGCTGCGGCGCCGACACGGCGACGATCCGCGGTGCCGTGGACGGACGGGTCGGGGCGCCGCAAGGCGAGCCGCTACCGGACGAGACGCCGTTCACCCGGTTGTCACTGCGCGGGTTGCAGCACGCGCTGCGCGAGGCGCTGCTGATGAACCAGGCGACGGTCGGCGGCGAGCACCTGGCCCTCGGCCTGCTCACGGTCGGCGAGGGCGTTGCGCATGATGTCCTGATCAACCTCGGCGTCAGCTACGAACGACTGCGCGAAGCGGTGAAAGAGGGCACCGCCGGCCCTGCGGCACCGGCTCAGAGCGAGCAGTCGGCCCAACCGGCGCCGGTCCGCCCCGAAGACGGCCAAACCTGACCTGACGGATCATCGCGCTGTCGGGGAAGGTGAGATGGCCACGGCCGACTGCTCGAACGGGGCCGGATCAGGCGCCGCAGCCCAGGCGCCGGGTGCTCAACGCGATGTCGTCCATCCACAGGTCGTACGCGGCAGGGGAGGGGTTCGCCTGGTAGAGCTGCCATCCGAGCTTGACCGTGTCGAAGCGGGGGAAGAGGAAGTCGGCGTCGTTGCCCCCGTGGTCGTGGGTCGACACGGTCAGGTCGGGCTTGGCCACGCCGTCCAGCCACACCGAGATCCTGTTGTCGGCGGCGTCCATCTGCCACTCCACGCACTGCCAGACCCCCGCACGCGACGGGGCGGACTCCCGCCAGTTCGTCCAGTCGCCGGTGGGGCCGCCGTCCGCGCCGACGCCCCAGAGCGCGACACCCCCGGCCACCTCGGGGACGTACTGGCCGCCGAGGGGGCGGACGACCTCGGGGCCGTCGCCCGTCGCCTCGATCAGCGTGTAGTGCGCCCAATCCGGCGCGGTGGGGAACGCCTTGACGCGCAGCCGCACCCGGCCGAAGAAGCTGTTGCCGGGCGGCGCGAAGTCGTCCACCTTCAGGAAGGCGCGCCCGTTGCCCTCGGTGTGCACGTGCAGCACCTTCTGGCCCTGGCGTCCGCCGCGCTCCACGGCCAGGGTGCCGTGTTTGGTGTCCACACCCCAGCGGAGGCTGCTCGCGCCGCCCGTGGGCAGCGCCTGGAAGTCCTCACAGAACAGCAGTCCGGCTCCGCCGCAGGTCGCGGGCCCGTGCCCGGCCGGTTCCGCCACCTTCTCCGCGGAGGCGACCGAGGTCGCCGTCGTCGGGAGCAGCACGGCCACACAGGCGGCAAACAGCCATTTCCGCACGACAGACTCCTTTTCTGGATGGTGACGGCGGACGTAAATTACGACTTTTCTGACAGATTCCACAGGCGGGCGGGGGGCTCCGGGTTCGCCGAGGCGGCCTGAGTCGTACGCAACACCAGGTAAGCCCGTTATCCAGCGCTATAGAGCAAATGTAAATTTCACCCGATAATTCCCTCGTGAGTGGGCATTCTCGGCGTTTGTTTCTCCGGCTCGGCGGCCTCGCCACGGCCGGGGCGCTGTTCCCGGCGTGTTCGCCACATACGCGGGACCATTCCTCCGTGGACGCCTTCCTGGATGCCGACCTGGACGCCGACCTGGACACCGGCCTGGATGCCGATGGGGACGCCGACGTGGATGCCTTCGCAGACGCGTTCGCGTTGCTGCGCCGCCGATGGCGCGAAGTGACGGTGGAGCCGGGCTTCGACGCGGCGGCCGAGCCGTACCTGACCCGCCTGGCGAAGCTGGGGACGGCGGCGGCGCGGTACCGGGACGCCATGGCGCCGGGCGACGCCTCGCTCTGGCCCGACCAGCAGTTCCCCTCGTTCGTCGCCACCCCCGCGCGGCTGCGGGCCATGGCCCGCGCGTACGTCCTGCCGGGAACCGGCGTGACCGGGGACGCGAGCCTGGGCGCGGCCGTCGCCACCGGAGTGGACCACTACAGGCGGCGGGTGTACGCCGCTGACGCCGAGCAGACCGGCAACTGGTGGCACTGGCAGATCGGCGTCCCCAAGGCGCTGCTCGACGCGGCCGTGCTGATCGGCCCGCACCTGAACGGCCCTCAGAGCACGGCGCTTCTGGACGCGGTGGACCACTTCGTCCCCGAGTGCGTGCTGGACGACTACAGCGGCACCAGCACCGGGGCCAACCGTGTGGACCTGTGCCTGGTGACGCTGCTGCGCGCCATCGCCGGTTCCGATCCGGCGAAGGCCGCGCTGGCCGTCTCCGCGCTCTCCCCGGTCTTCCCCTACGTGCGAGAGGGCGACGGGTTCTACCGGGACGGCTCGTTCATCCAGCACACGTCCGTCCCCTATCAGGGCGCGTACGGAGTGTCGCTGCTGTCCGGGCTGGCGACGATGTTCGCGGTGTTGCGCGGCTCGCCCTGGGAGATCGTCGACCCGGACAGGCAGGTGGTCTTCGACGGCGTCGCCAGGTCGTTCGCGCCGGTCGTCCACGACGGCTTCTGCATGGACCTCGTCAGGGGCCGCGGCGTCAACCGGGAGCCGTACGGCGACCACAGGAGGGGTCGCGAGATCGCCGCCGCGATCCTGCTGCTCGGGGACGCCGCGTCGGCAGCCGAGCGGGCCCGCTGGCAGGCCATGGTCAAGGGCTGGGCGCTGCGGGACACCTGCGTCCCCATGCTGGAGGCGGCCGAGGACGGTGACCTGGGGTTCCACGCACGTCTCGCCGCGGTCCTGGAGGACGACGCGATCCCGGCGGCGGGAGAACCGGTGGGGCACCGACTGCTGGCGATGAGCGCCCGTGCCGTCCATCGCCGTCCTGGCTGGTGCGCGGGGCTCAGCATGGCGTCCGACCGGATCGGCCACTACGAGCACGGCAACGGCGAGAACCGCCGCGGCTGGCACACCGGCTCGGGAATGCTCTATTGGTGGGCCGGCGGCCACGGCGACCAGTACTCCGACTCCTTCTGGCCCACTGTCGACCCCTACCGCCTGCCCGGCACGACCGTCTCCACCCGGAGGCTGGCCGACGGCGCCGGTGAGGCATGGGGTGACACCTGTACGCCCGCCCGCTGGGTGGGCGGCGCCACCGACGGCACGTACGCGATCGCCGGCCAGCACCTGTACGGCATGGACAGCACGATGGAGTGCTTCAAGTCGTGGGTCTTCCTCGACGACGCGGTGATCTGCCTCGGCGCCGGGATCACCAGCGAGGATGGCGTGCCGGTCGAGACCGTCGTCGACAACCGAAGGACCGGCGCGGCCCTCACCATGGACGCGGCGGCGGGCTGGGCCCACCTGGAGGGGCACGGCGGCTACATCCTGCCCGGCGGCGCGGGCCTGCGCAGCCTGCGCGAGGAGCGCACCGCGGGCTCGGTGACACGGAGCTACGTGACTCTGTGGATCGACCACGGTGTCGACCCCTGCTCGGCCTGCTACACGTACACGCTCATGCCAGGGGCCGGCATGGCGCGAACCCGGGACCGCGCCGCCGACCCCGGCTGGGCGCGCGTGCTCGACAACACCGCGAGACGGCAGGGCGTCCACGTCCCGTCGCTCGGCATCACCGCCGTCAACTTCTGGAACGACGGCGCCGCCGGCGGCCTGGCCGCCTCCGCCCCGTGCGCGGTTCTCGCCAGAGAGAGCGGCGACGGCACGGCCACGCTGACCGTTTCTGATCCCCGGCGCGACCTGAGCGAGCTCACCGTGACGTGGGACAGGCCGGTGGCCGAGGTGCTCCACGGCTCCCCGCTCCTGGTGAGCGCGGTCATCGGTGCCACGCTCACGCTGACGTTCGAGGGGCTGGCGGACAGGGAGGGCGGCTCGGAGACGGTCACCGTACGGCTCGGCTAGTGCTGTCCGCCCGGGGACCGGCAGGCCGGTCAGTCCTGTGCGACCGGGGCCGGCCTGGATTTCGCGGCGGAGACGCACAGGAGCACGAGGCCCAGGAGCGACCAGCCGACCAGGACCGCCAGGTGGCCGAGGGCTCCCGCGCCGTCGAAGTAGGCGGTGGATCGGAGGAGGCCCACACCGGCGCCCGGCGGGAGGAGCGCGCCTATCGCACCGACGGGGACGGGGAGCAGATCCGGGGCGGAGGCGACGCCGGAGAAGGCGTTCCCGGCGACGGCGAAGACGACCGCCGCCATGCCGATGCCTCGGGGGCCGATGAGAGAGCTCAGCCCGGCGAGGGGAGACGCGATGGACAGCACGGTCAGCGCGAGCGTCCCGGCGTTGGCCGGCTGACTGCCGTTGAGGAGTTCGAGCCACCCTTGGACGAGGGCGGCGCAGAGCAGGCCGGCGGCGGCCGAGCCCGCCACGAGCACCAGGAGGCGCTGGCGGAGGCGGCGGACCATCAGGAGCCCCAGGACGCCGCCGACGATACCGGACAGGACGAGGGGCACGATCAGAGACGGCAGGGCGGCGCCGTTCGGATCGTTCCTGGGCAGAGGGACGACGCTCCGCGTGGCGGTCTGGCCGGCGGCGGGGGCGAAGACCTGGGTCAGAAGCCTCGCCACCGCGGGGGAGGCGGCCGGAGCGGTGAGGACGGTCGTGCCGCCGGAGCCGGCGACGACGGCGCCGTAGATCTCCCGGTCGCCGATCGCCTTCCTGGCGGCGTTCTCGTCCGGGAAGGCGCGGGCGGCGAAGGCGTCGCCGGTGGCGGCCAGGCGCTGTCGCACCGCGGCGGTGTCGGTGGCGGAGCCCACGACGCCGATGGGGAGATCGTGGGGAGCGGTGCGCGCCGTGGGCCACGCGAATGTCCACACGACGCAGACGGCGATGATCGGGAACAGGACGAGTGCCAGGAGCGGCTTGGCCGGCGGAGGGCCCGGCGTCCGGGTGCGTGTCGCCGCCGGTGCCCGGCGGGTGGGCGTTGCCTGAATGGACATCGTTCGCTCTTTCCGGTTCAGAGTCGGTCTCGCCACGGGGCGTTGACGGGGTGGGGCTCGCCGTGCCGCCAGTCGGCACGGGTCGCCGGGAGGGCCTCCTGTTCAGGTGTGCCGGCCGCCAGGACGGCCAGGACGACGGTCAGGGCCGTCAGTTCGAGAGGGTCCGGGGCGCCACGCACCACCTGCACGTTCATGTGGGCGGGTTCCCGTGCTTACGAGAGGGGAGGACCTGCTGCTTGCTCCGCAGCATCCTCAGGGAGCCGGCCAGGACGCGGCGGGTCTCGGCCGGGTCGATGACGTCGTCGACCAGGCCGCGCTCCGCGGCGTAGTAAGGGTGCATCAGCTCGGTCCTGTACTCCTCGACGAGGCGGGCGCGGGTGCCGTCCGGGTCGTCGGCGGCGGCGATCTGGCGGCGGAAAACCACGTTGGCCGCACCCTCGGCGCCCATCACGGCGATCTCGTTGGACGGCCACGCGAAGGACAGGTCGGCGCCGATGGACCGCGAGTCCATGACGATGTAGGCGCCGCCGTACGCCTTGCGCAGCACCAGCGATATGCGCGGCACGGTCGCGTTGCAGTACGCGTAGAGGAGCTTGGCGCCATGCCGGATGATGCCGCCGTGCTCCTGGTCGACGCCGGGGAGGAATCCGGGGACGTCGACCAACGTCACCAGCGGGAAGTTGAACGCATCGCACATCTGGACGAAACGGGCGGCCTTCTCCGAGGAGTTGATGTCGAGGACTCCGGCGAGTGAGCACGGCTGGTTGGCGACGATGCCGACCGGCCGGCCGTCGATGCGGGCCAGGGTGCAGATGACGCTGGTGGCCCAGCGCTCGTGCACCTCCATGTGCTCGCCGTCGTCGACGATCTCCTCGATGACGCGGCGCATGTCGTACGGGCGGTTGCCTTCGACGGGCACCAGGTCGGGAAAGGAGTCGCACGCGCGGTCGGCCGGATCGGAGGGGGCGGCCTCCGGAGGCAGCTCCCTGTTATTGGCGGGCAGCAGCGACAGCAGGTATCTGACGTCCTGCAGGCAGCTCTCCTCGTCGTCGTACGCGAAATGGGCCACGCCGGAGACCTCGGCGTGCACGTCGGCGCCGCCGAGCCCGTTATGGGTGATCTCCTCGCCGGTCACCGCCCGTACGACGTCGGGCCCGGTGATGAACATCTGCGCGGTCTCGCGGACCATGAAGACGAAGTCGGTCAGGGCGGGCGAGTACGCCGCGCCTCCCGCGCAGGGCCCGAGCATCACGCTGATCTGCGGGATGACCCCCGACGCACGGGTGTTGCGAGCGAAGATCCCTCCGTATCCGGCCAGTGCGGACACACCCTCCTGGATGCGGGCGCCTGCCCCGTCGTTGAGGGACACCAGTGGCGCCCCGGCGGCCAGCGCCATGTCCATGATCTTGTGGATCTTCTCGGCGTGCGCCTTGCCCAGGGCGCCGCCGAAGATCCTGAAGTCGTGCGCGAACACGAACACCGTCCGGCCGAACACGGTGCCCCAGCCGGTGACCACGCCGTCGGTGTACGGTTTGCGGCGCTCCAGGCCGAAGCCCGTCGCCTCGTGCCGGCGCAGCATCTCCACCTCGGTGAACGTCCCCGGGTCGAACAGCAGCTCCAGGCGTTCCCTGACGGTCAGCTTGCCCCGCTTGCGCTGGGCCTCGGTGGATCTGGCGTCGGGGCCGGAACGCGCGCTGTCGCGGCGGCGCCGCAGCTCGGCCGTGAGCGTCCGGAGATCCCGCGACGGCGGCGGCGTGGGAAGCGGCGGGTGTTCCAGCTGCTCCAGCAGCAGGAGCTCTGATTGGGAAAGGGTCACGGATGCCTCCTGGGTGGTCAGGACGAGTCGGCCTGGACGCGAGTCACAGCAGTGACAGCTCCATGGCACGGGCGACGGCCGCTCCCCGGCTGTTCACGCCGAGCTTGACGTTGACATTGGCCAGATGACGGGCCGCGGTGTGCTCGGAGATGCCGAGCTCCCGGGCGATGGCCCGGTTGGACAGGCCTTCGCGCAGGCGGGCAAGGACGGTCAGCTCCCTCATGGTGAGCTGGCTGTGCGCGGGGTTGAGGAACGCCTCGATCTCCGCGACCACGGTCCCCTCGGCGTCGAAGTACGGCAACGCCGCGGAGCCGGGAAGGGTGCGTGAACGGCCGTCGGGGACGGCCCTGACGAGCCGGCGCAGGACCGACGCGGTGGTCAGGTAGGAGTCCTGCCCCCGCAGGGCGAGCACCGGCGCGCGGACCTCGCCGAGCAGGTCTTCGGCCTCAAGCGCGCAGCCCGCCCGCAGCATCTGACCGGCGACGTCGGCGGTGGCGCAGATCCGCTGGTACTCGCTGTACCAGAGCGCCTCCTGCGGGGTGACACCCGGCAGGAGCATCTCGGCGATGATCCGCGAGCCGAGCCGCCAGTCGGCGCGTACCAGCCGTTCGATCGCGTCGGGCAGCCCCGGGGCGATGCCGTCCGGGTGATCGTCGTCGGCCAGGAAGGACGCGGCCGTGCCGAACAGCACCACCTTCTTGACCAGCTCGGGACGGCGCGCGGCGAGGGCGAGGGCGACGGGGCCGGCGAAGCCGGTCGCCAGCAGGGACACCTCGGTGACGCACGCCGAGTCGATCACCGCCGAGGCGTGGGCCACCTGGCCGTCGAGAGTGAAGTCCGGAGTGCCGGCACTGGAGAGCCCGATTCCCGGCGGGTCGAAGCGGATCAGCCGGAAGCGTTCGGAGAGCGCGCGGTTGAACCTGCCGACCGGCCCATCGCCCCAGTCCACGGTCAGGTTGCTGGTCCATCCCGGCAGGACGAGCAGTGGCGCCTGTCTGGCACCGGTCACCGTCCAGCTGAGCGTGCTGCCGCCCGGCACGACGCGGTGCCGGACGAACGGCGTCTCCGGTGGCGGTGCGGGTGCTCCGGGCGGGTCCGCCCGTCGGATCGACGCTGGCATGGATCTCCCCCTGTGTCTTTCCTCCGCTTTCTGGCGATATCCGGACCATAGATAGGGCCGCCGTAGTCCGGCATGAGTCTCGCCGGAGCGCCGGGATCGCTACGCAAGGGCACGACTGGGTTTTCGGCTGGATGCATATTTCCGGGAATGTCGTCTCCGGGTGACCGTCGGTGAGACTGGCCGCTGAGACGGTGGAGTGCTCTCGCTCCGTGTGCCTACCGAGGAGAACGTGGCCATGACGACCAGTCCCACTGAGAGTCCGGCGGTCCATGAGAACGCCGTCGGCACCTACGACTTCCGCTGCGTGGAGACCCTCGCGATCCCCCGCCCGGTCGACCGGGTCTACGACGCCCTGTTCAGGGTCACCGACTGGCCCCGGTACCTTCCGCACGTCGAGGAGATCGACGTGATCTACGACGACGGGCAGTACCAGGAGTTCTGGATGACCGTGGCCTCGGAGACCGACGGATCTCCGCTGCGGGTCAGGTCCATCCGCAACTGCCGCTACCGGCGGATCGACTTCTTCCAGCCGCTGCCGCCGAGGTTCCTGCGCCACCACGCGGGATTCTGGCGGTTCCTGCCCGACAGTGACGGCGGCTGCCTGGTGGAGGTCTCGCACCTGTGGAACCTCGAACCGGTCGTCGCCGCCGAGGTCTATCCGCCCACGGCGGGCGAGTCCACCGAGCAGCAGGTGGAGAAGATGCTCGCCGGCCACTCCAGGCTCGCCCTGGAGTCATGGCGGAAGGTGCTCACCGCGGAGGGGGCGCGCGATGCGGATCTGTGAGCAGATGGTGGTCGACGCCCCCGCCGAGTCCGTGTACGGCCTGTACGCCGACCTCGCCGCCTGGAAACGCGTCCTGCCGGACGTGGTGGACGTCGAGGTCCACTACATGGACGCGCACAGGCAGGAGTTCTCCATGACGGTGGAGCGGCCCGGCGGGCTGGAGACCGTCAGCGGCGTCCGTCACCTCCGGGCCCCGCACGAGCTGGAGCTCGTCCAGACGACACCGCCGCCCGGGTTGGCGGCGATGCGGGGAACGTGGACCTTCACCCCGGAGAACGGGAAGACGACCGTGACGGCGAGCCGTGAGTTCACCCTGCTCGACCCCGACGGGGACGAGCAGCGCTTCGCCGAGAAACTGCGCGGGTTCCTGCGTACCAACCTGGATCTCTTCAGAAGGGCCGCCGAGGGTGAGCGAGTGCATTGAGGTCGACCGGCTGGTGACCGCGTCACCCGGTCGTGCCGCCGAGGTCTTCTGGGACATCACCGGCTGGTACCGGATCTGGGACCGGATCAGCGAGGTCCATGTGGGCTACGACGACGGCGCTCACCAGGAGTTCGCCATGCGGGTCGAACGGGACGGCCGGCTGGAGCAGGTCCGTACGCTCCGGTTCCTGACCGGCTCCGGTGACATCGAGTTCGTCAGCCCCGAGCCGCCGCCCACCATGGCGTTCCATCGGGGCGCCTGGCGCTTCACGGCCAAGGGCGACCACTGCCAGATCACCGCGGAGCGCTCGTACGAACTGCTCCGCGAGCCGGGTGAGGACGACGCGGCGTACCAGGCGAGGTCCGGCGAGTATCGCGACCGGTTCGCCCAGCGGCTCGGCCGGATCCTCGACTGCTTCGCGGCGCACTTCATGGCGGAGGCGACGACATGATCACCTGTGTGGCGACCATCGGAATCGATCGCGCACCCGCCGACGTCGGCGACTACCTCGGCGAGGTCCCCAACCTGCCCGCGTGGACGAGGTTCTTCCGCCGGGTGAGCCCCATCCCCGGACGGGACCACTACGAGGTCGAGACCGTGATGGGGACGATCGAGACGTGGATCGAGGCGTCGGGCGAGCCCGGCGGCCCGCTGATCCGCTCCATCACCTCTCTGATCGGCGGCCGCAGGGAGCAGGCCGTGCTGCGCCTGAGTCCCGAGCTCGGCGGTTCGGCCACTTCGGTGGAGTTCACCGTGCGGCTGCCCGCCGGAACCCCGCCGGATCGGGCGGCCGGGCAGCGTACGGCGATGACGGAAGAGCTGCGCAGGCTCAAGGGGTTGCTGGAACAGGTCGGGTGATCGACCCGTACGGCGGGGAATGTCGGCCGCACCGGTCGTCCCCGCCCGGGAGGAGGAGGGGTCTCGGTGAGCAGTCGGAACGGGCCGGTTCCCCGCGCGCGCCTGACGGCGCGGGTGGGCACGGCCCAGGTCACGGTGACCGCCTGCGGCTTCAGCTTCGACGAGGCGCAGAACGCGGCACGCGACCTGCTTCACACCATGCGAGGCCTGGAGCGGGCGGTGGCGAACGGGCCCCCGCCCGCCCTGCCCGGCGACCGGGTGCTTTCCCTGGCCGATTTCACGCCGGATACCGACGACGAGGACGAGGACGGCAGGGCCGCCTGCTCAGGGGTGCTCACGCGGGCGATCGGTGCGGTGAGCGGGCTGCCCTATGCGGTGCCGGCCGAGATCGTGCTGCCGCCGCTGTCGACGGACCGGGCACTGGTCGGAACGGCCCACGGCACGCCCGGGGCCGGCCTGGCCGGACGGGCGGTCGCCGACGTGCTGGCCACCGACATCGTGGTGCGCTGGTGGCGCCGGCCCCGGCCGGTGCTCGCCCGGCTGCCCGCGCGACCGCTGCTCCCCGACGACACCGTCGCGGCGCTGGCCGGGCAGGGCCTCGAAGTGGAGGCGTACACCTGGACGAACCTGCCGTTCACCACGGTGCTGGCCGTGGTCCACGCCGGTGGAGGGGCGGCGGCGGGATTCGGCGCGGCGGTCGGTCCGGATCCCCGTGCGGCACTTCGCGGCGCGTTCCTCAAGGCGCAGACGGCGCGCTCGGCGTCCGGCGGCGCGCCGGGCGAGACGGGCATCGCTCCATGGCCCACCGCCCGGGTGCTGGCCGCCTGGTGCAGCGGGCCGGCGCATCTGGAGCTTCTGCACGGCCATGTCAGGGACGGGGGCGCCGGCCTGGGGGAAGGCGCGTCAGACTGGGTCGAGCAGGCGTATCGGCGTTTCGGGCACGAACCCCTGATCGCGTCGTGGACAGCTCCTGACGGCGGGACGGTGGTCAGGGCGCTGTGTCCCGGCGCCGCCATCTACGCGCCGGTCCCGGCGGCGCGTCCCGCCTGCCCCGTCTAACGGTCGTCGACGACCAGCCTGGTCAGCATCGCTATCAGACTCTCCCGCTCCACTCCCGTGAGCCGGGCCAGGAACGCGTCATGAACCTCGTCGTTCACCTGCGCCAGAGCTCCGTGGAAGAGCTTGGCGCCCTTGTCGGTCAGTGTGACCGCGTAGCGCCTGCGGTCCTGAGGGTCGCGTGTCCGCTCCACCAGGCCGGCGCTCTCCAGCTCGTCGATCACCGAGACCATCGTGGTGCGGTCGATCTGGACCGCTTCGCCGATCTGCTGCTGCGACAGCGCGCCGTGCCGGTAGAGCAGGGACATCACGCCGTAGTCGCGGGCCCGGATCCCGTAGGGCCGCAGCGAGTGCTCGAAATCGGCCGTGACGAGCTCGGCCGCCTTGGCGAGCAGGAAACCGACGGACGCCGACAGCTCGGACGAGAGCAGGTCCTTCCGCAAGGTGGGCCGAGTCGTGGGCTCCGCTTCCATCTGCACCTCGGTGAGTCATGACGGGCCGCCGCTCGGCGGGTCCGGCGGGGTGCCACTCATCGTAGCTTCGGCCGGGCACGCCGGGGCGGAGCGATCAGGCGGGCTGACCGGCGATCCGTGCCAGCAGCCCTTCCAGGGCGGCTCGCTCGTCCGGTGTCAGCCCGGACAGCAGCTCGGCGTCCACCTCCGAGCCTATGAGCAGCAGCTCGCGCGCACGGGCGCGGCCCTTCTCGGTCAGCTCGATGAGGTAGCGGCGGCGGTCGTCGACGCCGCGCCGCCGCCCGGCCATCCCCTCCTCCTCCAAGCGGTCGACGAGGCCCACCATGGTGGTCCTGTCGATGCCCAGGAGCTCGCCGAGCTGGTGCTGGGGAAGGGGGCCGGCCTCGGCCAGCGCGATCAGGACGCCGTACCAGCGGGGGCGGACGCCGTACGGGCGAAGCGCCTCCTTGAGGTGCTGCGCCCGGCGCGTGGCGGCGACCTCCAGCAGCCAGCCGGTTCCGGCGGACTCACGCTCAGTCACCTGCCCTCACCCCTGCCAGCAAATAATCGCTATCAATGACGTTCAGTATAAGCGATTGTCGGTGAATGTGCTCGACTGGATCGCCGCCGGCCGGCTCCGGATCGGCGACGGCCGCGGCCACCACCGACGAGCCGTGTGAGAGCGCCACCGCGAGCTCACGGCCGTCCCGGGTCCGGAGCGCGGGCGCCCCTCCGGGCGTCCGGCTCCAGCTCCAGGCGGCGCCCGGCAGAAGGTCCGCCGCCGCGGCCTCCGCGGCCCGGCGGACCGCGGCCGAGGCCCGCTCCGCCCGGCCGTGACGAGGGCCGTCCATGAGCCCCGGGATTCGCTCGATCCGGGTGGCGATCCTGGCGGGGCCGGTGCCCACGGCCGCCGCCGCGACCACCGGCCGGCTCCCGCCGGGCCCCGGCCGGGGACCCCGCAGGGCCAGCCGCACCTGGCGGGGGACGGGGGCGAGGACGGTGGTGAGGCGGACGGCGACCGGGCGCCCGTGGGGGCAGTGGACCTCGACGCCCCGCCACCCGATGTCGTGGAAGCCCGTGCCCAGCGCTTTCACCACCGCCTCCTTCACCGCCCAGACCGCCGACAGCCGATCGGGGTCGCCCTGCGACTCGTCCAGCTCCACAGAGGTGAAGGCGGTACGGCCGAGATCAGGCGTACGTGCCAGACGGACGGCCCACGACGCCGCGTCGGTGACGTCGATCCCGAGCCTGACGGAGATCATCGCTTCGCCTCATTCGCCGGGAACCAGCGCGACCACCCGTGTCCAGCCGGCGCCGGCGCCGCCGACCGCCACCGGGAAACAGGCGATCATGTAGCCGGTCGCGGCGGGGAGGCCGTCCAGCCCCGCCAGTTTCTCCAGCTGCAGGTACTCGTTCTCGCGCCCGTAGAGGTGTGAGGGCCACAGCACGGCGGAGTCGCCGGTGCGGTGATAATCCTCGATCATGGCGGCCATCGGGCGGTCCAGCCCCCAGGCGTCGATGCCGATCGTCTTGACGCCCCGCTCCACCAGGTAGGCGGTGCCCTCCCCGGACAGGCCGGGGTAGGTGGTCAGGTAGTCGGGGGACCCCCAGAGCCGGTCCGCGCCGGTCCACAGCAGGACGATGTCGCCGGGGGCGAGATCGTGCCCGGCATCGTCGAGTGCGGCTTCGACCTGCGCGGCCGTGATCGCCTCGCCTGGCGGGACGTGCCGTACGTCCAGCCGGACGCCGGGACCGTAGCACCAGTCAAGAGGCACCTGGTCGATGCTCTTGGCGGGGCTCCCGCCCGAGAGCGGGCCGTAATGGAGCGGGGCGTCCATGTGGGTGCCGGTATGGGTGGTGAGGGTGACGGTCTCGTTGGAGATCGCCATTCCGCCCGGGAAGTCCGCTGGGGACAGACCGAGCACGGTCGCGCCGGCCCGATGATCCAGCAGGGAGATCTCGACGGGAGTGGCCTCGCTGGGCGTCGACCGGGTCACGACGCTCAGATCGATCAGCCGGGTGGTCTGCACGGACGGTGGCACGGACGGTGCGTACGGCATGGGATACCTCCGGGTGCCCAGGGGCCCCCGGCCGGGGGCTCGCCCTGGGAATGGGTGGGACTTACCGGCGCTCGAGGAACTCGACGAGCTGGGCGATGGTGCGGACCTCCTTGAGCGCCTTCCCGTCGGGGGCGCGGCCGCCGGCCAGCGCGGCGACGATCTCGACCAGCTCGGCGGAGTCGATGTCCAGATCGGCCCGGAGCTGGGTGCCGGGGCTGAGCTCGGCGGCTTCGATGCCGAGCTCCGTCAACGCGGCGTACACCTGCTCCTGAACGGTGGTCACGGTCGTGGTGGTCATGGTGGTTCCCTTCGTGGTGATGGTCATTTCAGATGCGAGTGTCTGTGCGCGGGAGTCTCAGACGCGCTTGAGGACGAGCGAGGCCACGGTGCCGTCGGCTCCGCGGGCGTTGATCAGGGCGCTGGCGACGTCGCGGTCGCGCGGGCCCCCGGAGACCAGGTCCAGCTCGGGCACTGTGACGGACTCGCCGGGGAGCGGCGCGACGGCGCCGTTGGCGATGGACAGCAGGCCGCTCAGCACGTCCACGGCGGGAGCGGCGCCCAGCAGGTGACCGGTGATCGGCTTCGCCGTGGTGCAGGGGACCCGGCCGGCGGCGTCGCCGAGGAGGGCGCGGAGCGCGGCCGCCTCCGAGATGTCCGCCGCCGAGGAGCCCTGGGCGTCCAGCCCGATCATCCCGAGCTCCTCCGGATCCAGGCCGGCCTCCTTCAGCGCGGTGGCGGCGACATGGGCGAGCGTGTCCGCGCCGGCCGAGCCGAACACCTCCTCGCTGACCGCGTGACCGGCGGCGAACCCCGCGACCTCGGCGAGCGGGACGGCGCCCCGGGCCAGCGCGGACTCCTCCGACTCCAGGACGAACACGACCGCGCCCTCGCCGACCCGGAAACCGTCGGCCTGGTCGGCGAAGGGACGGTAGTCGATGCCGGTCAACCGGCCGCTGGTGTGGCAGAACGTGAAGGTGTAGGGGGTGACGGGCGCCTCGGCGCCTCCGGCCAGGATCACGTCGGCGCGGCCCTCCGCGATGGCGCGGGCGGCGTAGCCGATGGCGACGGCGGCACTCGCCGTGTCGGCCGCGATGGTCTTGCTGAAGCCCTTGAGCCCCCACTCGATGCTGATCTGACCCTGCGGCGCCGTCGGGAACCAGGCCGAGGCGATGTACGGGCTCACGCCGGTGTATCCGATCTGGCAGAGCTTGCGCATGCTGGGCTCGGTGATCTCCCAGCCGCCGTACATGTTGCCGATGTACACGCCGATCCGGTCGAGGTCCGCGGGCGTGGTCAGGCCCGCGTGGTCAAGGGCGCTGCTCGTCGCGGCCATGGCCAGCTGGCAGAAGCGGTCCATCCGCTTCCGCTGGCGCAGCGGGATCGCCGAGAGGGCGGCGTCGTCCACGACCCCCGCGTGGCGGCCGGCGTACGGATCCGCAGGGAACCGGTCGATCGGTGTGGTGACCGTGCGTCCGGCGCACAGCAGGTCCCAGAATCCGGCGCCGTCGGCGGCGCCGGGGAGGACCAGGCCGAACCCGGTGATGACAACCCTTCGCATGGTTCGTTCTCCTCAGACTCGGCCGATGATGACGGTGGAGTGGATGCCGCCGAAGCCGCTGGACAGGCTGGCGACGGCGTCCACGGTGGCGGGGCGCGCCACGTTGGGCACGTAGTCCAGATCGCAGTGCTCGCCCGGCGAGACGTGGTTGATGGTGGGGGGCACCATCCGGTCGTTCAGGACCAGGGTCGAGGCGACGAACTCCAGGGCGTTGGCCGCCGCGAGCGCGTGCCCGCACATGGACTTGATGGAGCTGACCGGCACCTCGTAAGCGCGCGGGCCCAGGACCTTCTTGACCGCGTTGGTCTCGCAGACGTCGTTCTGCGGGGTGGAGCTGCCGTGCGCGTTGACGTACCCGATCCGGCCGGCCGGGAGCCGCGCGTCGTCCAGGGCCTGCCGGAACGACCGGGCCAGGTCGGTGCCGTGGTCGGCGAGGTCCGTCATGTGGAACGCGTTGGACGTGCTGCCGAAGCCGAGCACCTCGCCGAGGATCGTCGCCCCTCGGCGGCGCGCGTGCTCCCACTCCTCCAGGACGGCGATGCCGGCGCCCTCGGCGAGGACGAACCCGTCGCGCCCGGCGTCGAACGGCCGGGAGGCGTGCTCGGGGTCGTCGTTGCGCACGGACAGGGCGCCGATGACGTCGAAGCAGGCGACCACGAAGGGGGTGATCGGCGCCTCTGCGGCTCCGGCCACCATGACGTCGGCCTCGCCGCGCCTGATGGCGTCGAACGCGAACCCGACGGCGTCGTTCCCGCCGGTGCAGCCCGTGGTGAGGGTGACCGCCGGGCCGCCGAGCCGGTAGGCGTCGGCGACGGCGGCGGTCGGGGTGTTGAACGTGGCCGACAGGTGCAGCCGGCGGTGGGCGGCGGCCACGTCGATGGGCGCGGTGCCGTTCTCGGTGATGTCCGGGAAGTGCTCGGTCATGAACCGGGTCCCGCCGATCGCGTTGGCGATGACCACGCCGGAGCGGTGCCGGTCCAGCTCGGAGGTGTCGGCCAGGCCGGCGTGCGCCATGGCCTCGTGCGCGGCGGCGAGGGCCATCCGCACCACGCGGGTGTCCCCGTCGGGCTCGATGGGATCCTTGCCGGGGAGGGCGACCGGAGGCAGCTCCCCGGCGATCTGGGAGCCGAACGACGAGGGATCGAACGACTGGATCCGGGAAACGCCGTTGCGGCCTTCCCACAGACCTTCGGCGAAGTTCTTGACACCGTTGCCGTTGGGAGCGAGAACGCCCAGGCCGGTGATGGCGACGCGACGCATTGGACTGGTCTCCTTCGGATGGACGATCAGGCGGCGAGGGGGGCGGACGCGCCGGTGAGGCTGACCACCTCGGCGTACGAACCGCAGCAGGTGACGGGGGTCCGGCGGTCGGCATGGCGGAACAGCCCCCGCAGGACCTGGCCGGGGCCGACCTCCAGGAATGCGCCGGCCGGGAGGGCGCGCAGCCGCTCCATGACCTTCGACCAGCGGACGGTGGAGGTGATCTGGCGGGCCAGCAGGGCCCGGTAGGCCTCGGGATCGGTGACGATGTCACCGCTGATGCCGCTGATCAGGGGAACGTCTCCCCGCCGCAGCGGCAGCTCGGCGACGAGGGGGGCGAGCCGGGTCTCGGCGGGGGTCATGAGGGGGGAATGGAAGGCGCCGTCGACCTCCAGGGGGACGACGGCCTTGGCGCCGCGCTCCAGGGCCACCGAGCTCAGGTGGCGTACGGCGTCTCCGGTCCCGGAGATCACCGACTGGCGAGGGCTGTTGGCGTTGGCGACCACGGCTTCGCCTCCCGAGGAGGCGGCAATCTCCGTGGTGACCTCCGGCGGGAGGCCGAGCACCGCGCTCATGGCGCCCTCGGTCTCGGCGCAGCACGCTCGCATGGCCTCCGCCCGGCGCGCGACGGTGGTGAGGGCGTCGTCCACGTCGAGCCAGCCGCCGGTGACCAGCGCGGCGTACTCGCCGAGGCTGTGCCCGGCGACGGCCACGGGACGGACCCCGCGTTCGACGAGAGCCTCGGCGAGGGAGACGGACAGGGCGAACACCGAGAGCTGGGTGGCGACCGTGTCGGTGAGCCGCTCCTGGGGGCCGGTGAGCATCGCACCGGCGATGTCCTGGCCGGTGAGCTCCTCGGCCCGGCGTAGCAGCCGGTCGAGCAGCGGCGCCGTGGCATGGAGGTCCGCACCCATTCCGACGTACTGGCTTCCCTGACCGGGGAAGACGAAGGCGTAGTTGTTCTTCATAGATCTCGACCTTCGGTGGTAGGGACCCACGCTCAGTGGTGTCCAAGCGATGATTATCAGTATTGCTGATGATTTGGATAGCTGTCAATCAGTAATCCCCAACCGCGTGCGGTCTCGCCCCGGCGGTGGCGAACTCCTCGCGGAGGGAAGGGCGGGAAGCCGCAGGGGCGGAACGGGCGCGCAAGGCGTCGAGCATGGGGCCCGTGGCGGCCGTCGTGACGAGAGCCATCAGGACGAACACGGTGTAGAGCCGTCCGTCGATGACCCCGGCGGCGTAGGCCACCTGGATGGCGATCAGTTCCGTGAGACCCCGCGTGTTCATCAGGGCGCCGACCACGAGGCTCTGACGGCGGTCCAGCCCGGTCAGGCGGGCGGCCACAGCCGCAGGGACCAGCTTGACCGTCACGGCGACGGCGGTGACCAGGAGCAGCAGGAGCCACATGGTGGAGTCGCCGCCGTCCAGGTGGACGCCGAGCCCGGCGACGACGAAGAAGGCGGGCAGCAGCAGGCCGCCGACACCGTGCAGCCTGGCCAGGACGGCGGTGTCGGGAGCGCCGCCGGGACGGCGGGGCGCGGCGACGCCGCACAGCAGGGCGCCGAAGACCGCGTGCAGGCCGATCCACGAGCTGAACCAGGTCGAACCGAGCAGGATCGCCATGAGGAGGGCCATCCCCGGCAGGGTCCGGGCACGTGCCAGGGCCTCCCCGAGCAGCCGGCGGCCCACCGTGAACATGACCACGGTGAACCCGGCCAGCAACGCGCACGTGGCCAGGGGGGCGAACCCGCTGTGCCCCCGCCCGCCGACCGAGGTGGCCAGCGCGAGCAGCAGCCAGGCGGCGATGTCGCAGACGGCGGCGGCGCCGAGGCTCACCGTGCCGGCGGGCGTACGGCGCAGGCCGCGTTCGTCGAGGATCCGGGTGAGCACCGGCACCGCCGTGACGGACAGCAGGATCCCGGTGAACACGGGAAGCATCGGGTCGCTCTCCGGGCCGAGCAGCCGCTGGAGGAGCAGCCCCACTCCGAACCCGCCGGCCAGGGGCACCGCCGTGGCCGCCGCGGCGACGGCGAAGACTCCCCGGGGTCTGGCGCGCAGCTCTCCGAGGTCGGTCTCGTAGCCGACGCAGAACATGTAGCAGGCGATGGCCAGCTGGGAGATGCTTGCGAGGATCGCGACGACCTGGGGCGGGAACAGCGTCGCGCTGATGTCGCCGGGTAGCAGGCCCAGCAGGCTGGGCCCGAGGGCGATTCCGGCGGCGATCTCCCCGATCACGATGGGCTGGCGGAGCCGGCTGGCCGCCCGGCTGAAACAGGCGGCGGCGAGGATGACGACGGTCAGGGCGGCCAGCGTGCCCGTGGCGGCGGACTCGGCCGAAGCGGCGGCGGCGAGAACGGTCATGGCTCGCCCCTCACCTTCCGGCTTTGACGCGGCCGGCGACCATCGGCGGGTCGGGAACCGGCTCGTCCCTCGCGCCGGCGCCGAACGTCTCACCCAGCTCGTCGAACAACGAGGCCGCCGCCTCGCGGAAGGGCTGCCACGACTCGGGCATCTTCCGCGCGGGCCTGATCGCCTGGGTGGGGCAGACCGCCATGCACGAGCCGCAGCCGATGCATTCGGCGGGGTTGATGTAGGCCATGCGTTCGCCCGGGTAGATGGCGTCCACCGGGCACTCCTCCATGCACGAGCGGTCCATCACGTCGATGCACGGCTCGCCGACGACATAGCTCATGGGATCTCCAGATGCTGATGGTGGTCAGGCCGCGAGGCGGGACGCGCCGGCGGTCTGCGGTGGGTTGTCGGACGAGTGACCGGGGTCGCTGCCGAGCTCGGGGCGCACGACCGCGACGGCGTTGTTCACCGCGGTGGCGGCCTCGCCGAAACCGACCGCGATCAGGGGGACCCGGCCGGGGTAGGTGGCGATGTCACCGGCGGCGAACACCCCGGGAACGTCGGTCTGCATGTCGGTGCCGACCAGGATCCGGTTGCCGGACAGGGCCATGCCCCATTGGGCGAGCGGCCCCAGCCGGGCGGTGAAGCCGAGCGCGGTCACCAGCGTGCGTGCGGGCCGCCGCAGCGGTCCGGCCCCGCCGAGCGGGGTGATGTCGACCGCGGTCAGGTGCGGCCCGCCATGGCAGGCCGTGACCTGCGCGCCTGTGATCACCTCGACCCGGGACCGGTGCAGCAGCTCGACCCCGTGCGCCTGCGCCCGGAACCGGTCGGTCCGGTGGACCAGGGTCACGGACCGGGCGAGGGGCTCCAGCGCGAGAGCCCAGTCGACGGCGCTGTCACCCCCGCCCACGATCACCACGTCCTCGTCACGGTGATCCTCCAGGCGCTCCAGGTGGTGGACGACGCCCCGGTTCTCGTAGGGGCCGGCGACCGGGAGCCGCCGGGGGGTGAAGCTGCCGACCCCGCCGGTGATGACGACGGCGCCGCAGCGGACGTCGCCGCCGTGGTCGGTGCCGATCACCCATCCGCCGCCCGCGGCGGTGCGGTTGAGCGTGACGGCCGTGTGCCCGAGCAGCCACTCCGGTGTGAACGGCCGTACCTGGTCCATCAGGTTCGCGATCAGCTCGCGGCCGAGCACGCCCGGCAGTGCGGGGATGTCGTAGATCTGTTTCTCGGGATAGAGGGCGGACACCTGGCCGCCGGGATGCGGCAGCGAGTCGAGCACCGCGACCCGCAGGCCGCGCAGTCCCGCGTAGTAGGCGGCGAACAGGCCGGCCGGTCCGGCCCCCACCACCGCGACGTCGGCCGTGCTGACGTGGCGGCTATCGGATTCGGCGGTCATGGCGACCTCTCTCCTCTCAACGGCAGCGCTCCACAGGGGAAGCGGGAGACTGATAGTCAGCATAACGGATGATTCCTCTTACTGACAATCAGCTTGGGTGTGGTGAAAACGTCCGATTGAGGAGACCCGAGATCGAATCTGATCCTGAGGACACGACCGACAGCCGCTAGCAGCGTGTCCATGCCTGGAGGAGATCTGCATGACCACAGAACACGATGTGATCGTCATAGGCGGCGGGCCTGCCGGCTCGACCGCCGCGGCCCTCCTCGCGAAGGCGGGCCGCGACGTGCTCGTCCTGGAGCAGGAGAAGTTCCCCCGCTACCACGTCGGCGAGTCCCTGGTTCCCGGCGTGGTGCCGGTCCTGGAGGAGCTCGGCCTGCGGGAGACGGTCGAGGCCGCGGGATTCATCCGCAAGTTCGGGATCACCCTGCTGTGGGGTGCCGAGCGCGAGCTCTGGACCGTCTACTTCGGGGACGGCGGCCCGTGGAAGTACGCCTACGAGGTCAAGCGGGCCGAGTTCGACACCGTCCTGCTGGAGAACGCCCGCCGGTCGGGCGCCACCGTCATCGAGGAGGCGACCGTCTCCGAGCCGTTGTACGACGGTGACCGCTGCGTCGGCGTCCGCTACACCCTCGGGGAGCAGGGCGAGCCGCAGGAGGTGCGCGCCAGGTACGTGCTCGACGCCTCGGGGCAGGCGAAGATGATGGCCCGCCGGCTGGACGGCCTGCACTGGCACGAGGACCTGCGCAACATCGCCGTGTGGACCTACTTCCAGGGCGGCGAGTTCTTCGAGGGCGACGACCGCGGCAACATCCTGACCGAGTACCACCCCGACGGCTGGGTGTGGGTGATCCCGTTCAGCGACGGCACCCGCAGCGTCGGGTTCGTCGGCCCGAACAACGCCTTCGCCAAGTCCGGGATGTCCCTCCCCGAGTACTTCCACAGCAAGCTGGAGACGAGCCGCGAGGCCAAGCGGCAGCTCGCCGGTGCCACCCGGATCGCCGACTACCGCGCCACCAAGGACTGGAGCTACGTCTCCGACCGCTTCAGCGGCCCCGGCTTCCTGATGGCGGGCGACGCCGCGGCCTTCGTGGATCCGCTGTTCTCCACCGGCGTCATGCTGGCCATGAAGTCCGCCTCGGCGGCCGCCCGCACCATCGACGCCATCCTCACCGAACCGGACCGGGAGGAGGCGCACCAGAAGGTCTACGAATCGGACTACCGCGACTTCTTCGAGACCGTCGTCTCCTTCGTCCGCTACTTCTACGACGCGCGCCGCAAGCGCACCGAGTACTGGGAGCGGGCGCAGGAGCTCATCGACCCGGTGCGTGAGCTGGAGCAGCGCGAGGACTTCATCAAGCTGATCTCCGGGCTGGGCGGCCAGCGCGCCGTCATGGAGAGCACCCCCATCACCCGTACGGAGGACTGACCGGTGACCGAACTCGACACCTCTCCCGCCCCCACGGGCTACGGAACGGCCGACGACACCCTCACGCCGCCGGATCCCGGCCGCATCCTCGACTACTCCTGGGGGATCGCCCGGACCGGCACCCTGGTCGCGGCCCTGGAGCTGGACATCTTCACCCGGATCGACGCGGGCACGCGGACCGTCACCGGCCTGGCCGCCGCCACCGAGACCGACGTCCGCGCGATGGGACTGCTCGTCAGCGCCCTCAACGCGCTCGGGCTGGTGGTCAGAGGCAGGGACGGCAGGTACCGCCTGCCCGGCGACTCGGCCGCGTTCCTCGTCCGGGGCCGCCCCACCTACCTGGGCGACCTGCGCCACATGCACCGCGTCATCAACTTCCCGCTGTGGCCCCGGCTCACCGAGGCGGTACGCGGCGGACGGCCGTTCAACGACCTGTTCGGTGACGACGGCAGCACCGTCTGGGAGCAGGTGACGCCGTACCTCGACCAGCTCGCCGCCGCCGCCGCTCCATGGCTGGGCGGCATCCTCCGCGAGTCGCTGCCCGGCCTTCCCGCTGAGCCGTCGGTCCTGGACGTGGGCTGCGGATCCGGCGGTTACACCAGGGCCCTCGCGCGGCTGCTCGGCGGGCGCGCGGTCGGGCTCGACCGGCCCGACGTGGCCAGGTTCGCAACCGAGACCACCGAGAGCGCCGAGGGTGCCGGCCTGGGCGGCCGGGTCGCCTTCCGCGGCGGCGACTTGCGCGACATGGAGTGGGGAGGCCCGCACGATCTGGTCCTGCTCAGCAACCTTCTGCATGGTTACCCGGAGGACGAGGCGCTGGCGATGCTGGACCGCGCCCGGGACGCGCTCCGCCCCGGCGGCGTGGTCGCCGTCTTCGAGTTCGTGCCCGACATCGAACGGCCCATGGACAACCCCGTCGCCGGGTTCTTCAGCCTTCAGATGCTGCTCACCAGCGAAGGGTCCGGCTACACCCGGGACGAGTACCTGGGATGGCTGGCCGAGGCGGGATTCGTCTCGCCCGTGGTCCGCCGCTGCCCGGCAGGGCCGCAGACGCTCATCACGGCGGTCCTCCCCTGACTCACCGCAAACTACTGGACTGAACATGACAGTCATGTATGCTGATGTTCAGTCACGCTGATTGATTGACGCTCGCCACGTCCGGAGGTTCTTCGATGACCACCGTCGCCCCGCCCGTCGGTCCCGCCGACCGGCTCATGGCGTCACTCTTCCGTGACCCGCTCGTCGCCGGCGAGCCCTATCCCGTCTACCACCGGCTGCGTGAGACGGCACCCGTCCACCGCAGCTTCACCGGCCACTGGGTCCTGAGCCGGTACGCGGACGCCGAGCGTGTGCTGCGGGCCCCCGGTGTCGGCAAGGACGTCCGCGCGTTCATCCGCGGTCAGGGTGTGGCGGACTGGGAGGAGCATCCGTGCTTCACGCGGATGCTCGACCATCTGATCTGGGCCAACCCTCCCGTCCACACCCGGCATCGCGGACTCGTCAGCAAGGTCTTCACCCCGCGTGCCGTCTCCGGCTGGGAGCCGGCCATCGAAGAGCGGGTCGGCGAGCTGCTGGCCCCGCTCCGCGACGGGGGCGAGGTGGATCTGCTGGAGGTCCTCGCCTTCCCGCTCCCGGTCGCGGTCATCGGATCGCTGCTGGGCGTGCCGCGCTCCGACTGGCCGATGTTCCACCGGCTGATCCGGCAGGTCGTGCTGTGCGTGGAGCCCGCCCCGAGCGCCGAGCAGCTCGCCCTGGCCGATCAGGCCGCCGTCGAGCTGAACGGCTACTTCGACGAGTTGATCGCCGAACGCCGGGCCCGCCCGGTGGACGACCTCATCTCCCAGCTCGCGACGGCGCGGGACGACAACGGTGATCAGCTCACTCCGCCGGAGCTGAACAGCATGGTGCAGTTCCTGTTCGGCGCGGGCTTCGAGACGACCACCAACCTCATCGGCAACGGCATGCTGGCCCTGCTGCGCGCTCCCGGGCAGCTGGAGATGCTCCGTTCCGACGAGTCGCTGCTGCCGGGCGCCGTCGAGGAGCTGCTCCGGTACGACTGCTCGGTCCAGCTGACCATGCGCACCGCGTTCGAGGACCTGGACGTCGCGGGCACCACCATTCCGGCGGGAGAGTCCATGGTGGTCCTGCTCGGCGCCGCCAACCGGGACCCGGAGCGCTTCCCCGACCCCGACCGGCTGGACATCACCCGGCCCAAGGTGAAGCCCCTGTCGTTCGGGGGCGGGATCCACTTCTGCCTCGGTGCGGGGCTGGCCCGCCTGGAGGGCCGGATCGCCTTCCGCGAGCTGCTCCGCGCGTTCCCCCGCATCGAGCTGGCCACCGATCGGCCGCAGTGGCGCGCCAACCTCACCATGCACGGACTGGAACGGCTTCCGGTCCGGCTCCTGTCCAAGTGATCACGAAATACGAGAAGGAGAGACATGACCGACGTCAAGGGCATCGACTTCGCCGCGCTTCAAGTCCGTGACCTGGAGAAGTCCGCCGCGTTCTACACGGAGGTGATCGGCCTGGTCCGGGCGCCGGTCTCGCCCCCCGACGCGGTGGTGTTCGCCACCGAGCCCATCCCGTTCGCCGTCCGCACTCCGCTGGTGGACCTGGACGCCGTCGACAAGCTGGGCTGGGGCGTGGCTCTCTGGCTGCGCGCCGACGACACCGACGCCGTGCACGCCCGCGTCGTGAAGGAGGGCCGGCCGATCGCCGTCGATCCGTACGACGGGCCCTTCGGCAGGACCTTCGCCTTCGTCGACCCGGACGGCTACACCATCACCGTCCACGACAAGGGCTGACATCCGCCGCTCCGCGAGAGGAACGCCATGACGATCCGGCTGACGCCCCGCGGCCCGTTCTCCCTGGCCGCCGCGATCGGTTTCCAGAAGGGCTTCGCGCCCGCCGACTACCGCAACCACGGCGGCGCGCCGGTGACCTGTTCCACCGGTGTCGCCGGCGACGACGAATCCCTGCGGTTCGCGTTCGCCGACGACGCCGACTGGAGACCGGGTGGCGCCCGGATCGTGGAGGACGGCGCCGACGTGCTCGTGGAGCCTCACGGACAGGCCGATCCGGAGAAGATCGCGGCCCAGGTCGCCCGGATCCTGTCCTTGGACGTCGACGGGGTCGCGTTCCCCGAGGTCGGGGAGCGCGACCCGGTGGTCGGCGAGCTGCAGCGGCGCCATCCCGGCCTGCGGCCTGTCTGCTTCCACTCCCCGTACGAGGCCGCCGCCTGGGCCGTCATAGGGCACCGCATCCAGATCAGGCAGGCGGCGGGGATCCGTACCCGGATCAGCCAGGAGCACGGGGTCACCGTCGACGTCGCGGGCGTCGCGGTGCCGACGTTCCCCGCCCCCGAACGGCTGCTCGCCCTGGACGGCGTCCGCGGCCTGCCCGACGTCAAGATCGAGAGGCTGCACGCGGTCGCGCGCGCCGCGCTCGCCGGTGAGCTGGACGCGCGGACGCTGCGTTCACTGGATCCGGAGGAGGCGCTGGCGCGGCTGTGCCGCATCCCCGGCATCGGCCCGTTCTCCGCCGACCTCATCCTGGTCCGGGGCGCGGGGGCGCCCGACCACTTCCCGGTCTCCGAACGGCGCCTGCACGACTCGATGGCCGCCGCCTACGGCCTGCCCGAGGCCGACATCGCGGCGCTGCGGCGCATCGCGGCCGGCTGGTCCCCCTTCCGCAGCTGGGTGGCCTTGCTCATGCGCTCAGAACGCGAAAGGACCACCGGCGAGATCGCCAGAGGGCGTCGCGTGAACGCCTCAGCCCACCAGCCGGTCTCCCATGCGAGGCCGGCTCAGCTGCGGATCGGCGGCGAGGATTGACTGGAGCAGCCGCTGGACCTGCCGGGTGGGTTCCACACCCAGCTCCTCCACCAGCACGGCGCGCAGTCGCCGGAACGCCTCGATCGCGTCGCAGGTCCGCCCGACCCTGTGCAGCGCCAGCATGTACATGGCGTGGAAGTTCTCATACGTCGGATACCGCCCGGCCAGTGCCGCCAGCTCGCCCAGCAGCTCGGCGTGGCGGCCGAGATCGAGGTCGGCGGCGATGCGGTTCTCCAGGGCGCCCAGGCGCATCTCGTCCAGACGCAGCAGCTGGGTCTCCACCAGCCGCCCGGCCCGGACGTCGACCAGCGCCGGGCCGCGCCACACTGCGAGAGCCTCGGCGAACCCGGCCGACGCCCCCCAGCGGTCGCCCGCGGCCCACGCCTCACGGCCGGAACGCACCAGCCGTTCGAACCGGGCGACGTCGACGCACTCAGCGGATATGTCCAGGAAGTAGCCGCCGTGCCGGTGCACGAGCATGTCTTTGGCGTTCTCCGCGGCCCGCCCCTCCCGCTCCAGGGCGGCGTCCAGGTGGCGGCGGAGTTGCGCGATATAGGTCTGCAGCGTGGATGAGGCGCTGCGGGGCGGCTCGTCGCCCCAGATCTCGTCCATCAACGCCGGGACAGTCACCGCCTCACCGGGGCTGAGCGCGAGTGCGGCCAGGATCTGCCGCGGCTTCCCCGCGCTCGGGACCACGGACACGCCTCCCACCCGGGCCGTCAGCGGCCCCAGCACTCCGATCTCCATTCCGATCTCCATGGAGGGTCCTCTCGATGCGTCACTTGATGATCCGAGCATGGCTCCGAGCTGGGCCTTCTCACCAGTGGCCGGCTAACGGAACCGCCATGGACCCACACCGGCCGGACCTATGGATTTCTCACGGGGTCATCGGTAGCCAGGCACTGTCGCGGACCCGCCCGCCGGATGAAACTCGACGGCACAAGGGTCCCCGGCAGGGGGGCCGCGAGCCGATGAGGAGCTCCACATGGCCGCCAACTCCATCGCAGGCATCGAGGACATCGTCGTCGAGGACCTGACCCACCTGCCCATCGAGGAGTCCATGACCGCCTCGTGCATCTGCTGGAACGACCGCGTGCTCGCCATGAGCTGACCGCTGAAGACGACACGAGGTGAGGAGACCGGAGTGAGCGGTACGGAGCACGGCGAGACCACCGGCGGAGTACGGTTCCGGTCGCATCTACGGCCGATCGCGGTTCCGGGGGAAGGCGTATACCTGATATCGGAGCGCGGGGTGACGGTGTTGCGCGGACACGGCGTCGCGACGCTGGCACCCCTGCTCGACGGCACTCGCGACCTTGAGCTTCTGGCGGCCGACGCTCCCGGCGTTCCCGTGGACCGGATCGTCGCGCGGCTCACCGAGGCCGGTCTCCTCACGGAACATGGTTCCTGCTCCGCCGCGCCCCCCGACGGGCGAGCCTATTGGGACCTGGCCGGGATGGACGGCGACCGTGCCGCGCGGCGCATCGCCGAGGGCGGCGTCGCCGTCCACGGGACGAATGAGGCGGCCGCCGGAGGGCTTCGCGACGCGTTGCGCTCCGCCGGCCTGGGGATGTGCGACGCGCCCGCCGAGGCGGAGCTGACCGTCGTCGCCTGCACGGACTACCTCGATCCTGAGCTCGCCGAGGTGGACGCGGCCCAGCGCGCGCTCGGCCGCCCGTGGATGCTCGTCCGCTCAGGCGGGGCGGATCCATGGATCGGCCCCGTCTTCCGCCCTGGGCACGGCGCCTGCTGGCACTGTCTCGCCCACCGGCTCTCCCTCGGCCGGCAGGCGGAGATGCACCTGTGGAACACCGCCGGGGAGCCGGTGCGCGCACCTGACGCCGCGCTCGCCCCCAGCCGGATGATCGCGCTGCATCTGGCCGCGCTGGAGGCCGCCAAGTGGATCGCCGGTCACCGCTACGACGGTCAGGACGCGATCTGGACGCTGGGCAGCCTCACCCTGGCCGGCCGTCATCACCCCGTCCGCCGCCGTCCCCAATGTCACGAGTGCGGGGACCCGGGGCTGGTCGCGGCGACGGTGCGCACGCCCGTCGTGCCGCGGACGCGGCCCAAGGCCGAGCCGTGCGAGGGCGGCGACCGTGCTCTGTCTCCCCAGCAGATGATGGACCGGTACGGCCACCTGGTCGGCCCCGTCACCGGCGTCGTCCGGGAGGTGAAGCGAGACCCCCGGGGGCCGGAGTTCCTCAACTGCTTCCACGCCGGTCACAATCCCGCTTTCACCGCCTCCGGGCTCGCCGGTGTCAGGGCCGGGTTGCGCGCACGTAGCTCCGGCAAGGGCGCCACCGCCCTGGACGCCCAGGTCAGCGCGTTGTGTGAGGCCATCGAACGGCACAGCGGATTCTTCCAGGGCGATGAGCCGATGGTCCGCGCGGCCTATCGGGAGATCGAGGGCGACGCCGTCCACCCTGACGCGATGCAGCTCTTCCATTCCCGGCAGTTCGCCGGGCGGGACCGGTGGAACGCCGCGCACGGGCCGTTCCACCAGGTCTGCGATCCCTTCGACCCGGACGCGGCGATCGATTGGACGCCCGTCTGGTCGCTCACCGGAGAACGGCACCGGTTCGTCGCGACCTCTCTGCTCTACTACAACTCCCCGCCGACGGGACGGCGTTACTGCTCGGCGAACTCCAACGGGACGGCGGCCGGGAGCAGCGTCGAGGACGCCGTCGTCCAGGGCTTTTTCGAGCTGGTCGAACGGGACGCCGTCGCGCTGTGGTGGTACAACCGCGCACGCCGTCCCGCCGCGGACCTGGACGCGCTCGCCGACCCCTGGATCGACCGGCTGCGCCAGGTGCACGCGGAGATGGGGCGTGAGGTATGGGCGCTCGACCTCACCACCGATCTGGGGATCCCCGCGTACGCCGCGCTGTCACGGCGCACCGACAAGCCCGCGGAGGACATCGCTCTGGGCTTCGGCGCGCACTTCTCCCCCCGGACCGCGCTTCGCCGCGCGCTGACCGAGCTGAACCAGATGCTTCCGCCGCTGGCCGGCGTGGGGGACGGCGCGGATTACACGTGTGACGACCCGGCGGCCGTCGGATGGTGGCGTGCCGCGACAGTGGAGAACCAGCCGTACCTGCTGCCCTCACCCGGTCCTGCGGCTCCCGTCCATCCGTTCAGCCGGCGGCCCGACCTGCGTGACGACGTCGCGGCCATCGCCGATCTGGTGCGGCGGCACGGCATGGAGCTGCTGATCCTCGACCAGACCCGGCCCGATCTGGAACTGCCCGTGGTGAAAGTGATCGTTCCCGGGCTGCGCCACTTCTGGACCCGGTTCGCCCCGGGCCGTCTCTACGACGTCCCCGTCAGTCTCGGCTGGCAGGACACGCCCACCTCCTATGACGAACTGAACCCGATCCCGGTTTTCCTGTGATCGAACGTTCGGGAAGGTCCGAACCGTGCACTTTGTCGAGCTTTGGTCGCTCCGTGAGGACACCCTCATAGAGTTCAACGAGGGCGAAGCGGTGATCACGACGCGCTGGGGCGAGGTGCGTTTCTGTGAGCCGGGCCCGGCGCTGCGCACGACACTGGAGCGGATGTCGTTCGGCCCGATCTCGTTGCGGAACGCGGACTATGACAGCACAGACCTGGACCCTCTCCAGCACGTGATCGTCCGATCCCTGGCCACCGCCGACGGCATCCCGCTGCTGTCGGCGACGCCGATCTCAAGCAAGGCGTCCTTCTCGCCGGTGCCCCTCGACCCGGGCGCGACGCTGCGGCTCTCGCGGTTCGCCCAGATCCGGATGGTGGGCGACCGTCTCCGGGTGGAGTCGGCGCTGTCGGCGTACCGGGTCGACCTCCACACCACCGAGGCGTTCCTGCTGGTGAGCTGCTTCGGCTCCGTGTCCTCGCCGGAGGACGCCTCCGCCAGGCTGGGGCTTTCGAAGGAGCTGACGCGGGCCGCGGCGGAGTATCTCATCGCGGCCGGCATGGTGATCAGCGGTGTCCCCGGAGAGGGGTTCGCCGAGGACCGCGATTCCGCCCTGGTCACCTGGTCGCCCCATGCCCTGATGATGCACTCCCGCAGCAGGCTCGGCCGCCACGACGATCCCTTCGGCGCCACCTTCCCGCATGCCGGGCGGCTCGATCCCGATCCCCCGGTCAAGGAGCCCTCAGGCCGTCTCGTGATCCGGCTGCCCCGCCCCGACCTGGAGCGGCTGCTGGACCGCGACCCGCCGGTCACGGCCGTGCTGGAGGCGCGGCGTTCCGTCCGCGAGTTCGGCGACCGGCAGCTCACTCTGTCCCAGATCGGCGAGCTGCTGTACCGGACGGCCCGGGTCAGATCGCTGACGAAGGCGGCGTCCAGCGATCCGATCCCGGTGCCGCGCAGCTCGCGACCGTACCCCAGCACCGGGGGGGCCTATGCCCTTGAGCTGTACCTCGCGGTGAGCGACTGCGCCGGCCTCCAGCGGGACGTCTACTTCTACGACCCGCTGTCCCACGCGCTCTACACCACCGGCGCGTCCGAGGAGGCGCTGGGCGAGCTGCTCGACGACGCGCGGGTGTCGGCCGGGCTCCCGGCCGAGCCGCCCGTACTGATCGTCATCACCGCGCGGTTCCGCCGCATGAACTGGCAGTACGAAGGGCTGGCGTACAGCGCGCTCCTGAAGGACGTCGGGGTGCTCATGCAGACGCTGTACCTGGTGTGCACGGCCATGAGGCTCGGTTGCTGCGCACTCGCCGCCGGGGACGGCGACCTGTCGGCGCGGGCCCTGGGGACGGACTGGCGGCTGGAGTCGAGCATCGGCGAGTTCGTGCTGGGCTCGCTGCCCACAGGGGTGACACCGGACGATGATCTGCTGTTATCTGTCAACGACCATGACTGGAGGCAGTCATGCGCCGAGGAGATCCGCCGGAGGACGACGGCCCATCGCGGCCGGAGCTGAAGTCGTCCCGATCCGCCTCGGGCGGACAGGATGCAGTGTCCCGCCAAGCCTTGATCCTCAGCGGTGAATGGGTCACCTTAGGAGAAAAGCATTCGCCGTTCCCGGGTTGGCGCAATGGAACCGGCGTCTGCGCGACGGGGAGATGCGGATTCTGGTGGGCCTGAGAATCGGTACGACCCGTACCGAAACGGTCAGCCATGGGGGGCGTCGCTTGTTCGGGTGACATCCCATGTCCGGAAGTCGTGCGCGTTCACACGCGGGCGAACCGGCCGTGGTGAACACCGGACCGAGTGGGATGAGACCGAGCAGTTCAGCTCCTGCATCGCCTTTGGTGCCGGTTGTGACTGATTCTCGGAAGGAGAGCCCATGAACGCTACCTTTGTCCCGCATGGTGCCGCGCTCGCCCCACGGGTGGCGGGGGTGATCACCGCTACGGTGATCATCGGTTTCTTCCTTGTCGCCCTCACGTACGCGTTCAGTGCCCAGCCCAGCCCGTGGACGCTGGTCGGGATGACGATCACTTTGGCCGTTCTCCTGTCGTTGCAGTTCGTGCATTCGTTTCCCGCCCTCTTCCGGCGCTGGGCCCCGAACCGACGCTTGACTCTGGCACTCCAGGCGGCGCTCACCTATGTGCCGTTCCTCTTCTTCAAAGCCGCGTGGCTGGGCATGCCGGGTTTCCTCGCCGCGTCCGTCCTGCTCGTGATGGGCGGCTCGCTCGCCTACGGGCTCTTCGCCCTGGTCGTGGCGAGCGCCGGGGTCCTGCAGTTCCTCGTCGGTTACCGGATCGGCGATCTGGCGTACAACCTCATCGCCACCGTGCTGACCGCCCTGGTCGTGTACGGGCTGAGTCGTCTGTCGGACCTGGTCCGGGAGCTGCAGTACGCCCGTGAGGAAGTGGCCCGCCTCGCGGTGACCGAGGAGCGGCTGCGCATCGCCCGCGACCTGCACGATCTGCTGGGGTACAGCCTTTCCACCATCACTTTGAAATGTGAGCTGACCTATCGCCTCGTCCCCGTGCAGCCCGAACGCGCGCAACAGGAGCTGACCGAGGTCCTGCACACGGCGCGGGAGGCGCTCACGGACGTACGGTCGGTGGCCGTCGGGTACCGCACCATGTCACTGGCGGCGGAGGTTCACGTGGCCGAGACGACGCTGGCCGCGGTCGGGATCACCGTCGACACCCGTGTGGACACCGGCACCCTGCAGCCGGCCGTCGACACGGTGCTGGCGACGATCCTGCGTGAGGGCCTCACCAACATGCTTCGCCACAGCAAAGCCCAGCGCTGCCGGATCGCGGCCTGGGCCGACGACTGCACGATCCACCTGACTCTGGAGAACGACGGCGTCGGCTCCGCCGGCCTGCTGAGCGCCGATCACAGGGATCCGGGCGGCAACGGCATCCGCAACCTGACCGAGCGCGTCACCGCCCTCGGCGGGGATCTCACCGCCGAGGCGCTGGACGGCCAGCAGTTCCGCCTGGCGGCCCGGCTGCCGCTGGCGGCGGCCGTTCACAGCCAGCCGGACTGACGCGCGATCCTCACGGCGTCGACCCGGTTGCGGGCACCCAGCTTGATGACCACGGTGGCCAGGTAGTTGCGTACCGTCCCCGTGGACAGGAACAGGCGGCCCGCGATCTGCGAGACGTCCTCGCCCTCCGCCGCGAGCCGGAGGACCTCGCTCTCGCGCGCCGTCAACGGGCTGCTGACGGCCTCCAGGGTGGCCAGCGCCAGCTGCGGATCGATGGCCCGGCCACCCGCGACCACCTCCCTGATGGCCGCCACGAGCTGGTGGGGGTCGGCATCCTTGACCAGGAACCCCGACGCGTGCGCCTCCAGGGCCCGGCGCAGGTTCCCCGGCCGGCCGAGGCTCGTCAAGATGATCGAACGGCAGCTCGGCAGCGTCTCGTGCAGCCGAGCCGCAGCCGAGATCCCATCCATTCCAGGCAGATCGATGTCGAGCACCGCCACATCGGGCCGGGTCGCCAGGGCGCGCTGCTCCACCGCGTCACCGGCCTCCACCTCGGCCACCACGCTGAAGTCGGCCTCCAGCTCCAGCAACGACACCAGCGCCCTGCGGAGCATCAGCATGTCCTCGGCAATCAAAATTCTGATCACACAGATCCCCGCCACGTTGGAAGCCGAAGGGTTGAGAGCATTTTCGCCCGAAACCTATTCCAGCCCATCGACGGCCATAGCGCGCGATATCCAATGAACCGTCGCAGAGCTCCGGGTCCGGCGGCTTGACGGAGAACTGCTCGCGCGCCACCGGCCTTCGGAGCCGGGTGCCCGCCGTCCCACCCCTCCTACCGGCCGTCGCGCTCCCACGAGAGGAGGTAGCCCGGCCAGCTTCCGTAGCCGCTGATGTCGGCCGCCTTCTCGACGGCGTACGGCTCGCAGAGGAAGCCGTGCACCTCGCGGCCGTCGGCGAGGGCGACCCAGCCGAGCCCGAGGGGCGGCGCGATCCGGGTGAGCAGGGCGCCGAGCGCGGCGGAGCCGAGGCTGTACAGCTCCACCTCCACCGACACCCCGTCGCCGCCCGAGCGGATCAGGCCGGGGCGTGCCGGCTCGCCGCCGTTCAGGGCGTAGAGCCGGTAGAGGGGAGCGGTCCTGGCGGTCCCGAGCAGGGTGGCTCCCAGCGACGTGAGCTGGCCGTGCAGCGGCTGCCCGGAGCGGTGCGCCCCCACCACGGCGAGCACGGGCGCCGCTTCGGGCCCGCCGTCCGGATCCGCGGAAGCGGGCGCAAGGGCCGGTCCGCCGGTCTGGCTGTGGAAGGACGCGGCCAGGCCGGCGAGGAGGGCGTCCGAGCCCGCCGGGCCGAGGAGCGTGATGCCGTGCGGACGGCCGGTCGCCGTGGTGCCGGCGGGCACGGACACGCCCGCGAGGTCCAGCAGGTTGGTGAACGTGGTGTAGTGGCCGAGGACGGTGTTGCGTTCGATCGGGCTGTCCAGCATCTCCGCGACCGTGTACGTCGTCGGCACGGTCGGAACGGCCAGCGCGTCCATCGACGCCCAGGCCCGCCTGGTCTCCGCCCGCAGCGCCCGCAGCCGGTACAGCCCCGTGAAGGCGTCCACCGCGGTGAGCCCGGCGCCCTTGCTCAGGATCTCGCGGGTCACCGGATGCACCTCACCGGGGTTCCGCGCGGCGAAGTCGCCGAAGGCGGCGAGCCGCTCGGCGATCCAGGGACCGTCGTACAGCAGCCGGCCCGCCGCGAGGAACGGCCCCAGATCGACGGGCACCAGCCGGTGGCCGAGACCCGTGAGCCGCTCCGCCGCCTCCTCGAAGGCGGCGGCCGCGGGGTCGTCGCCGAAGAAGTCCAGGCGGCGGGGCACGCCCACCCGGAGCGACTTCACGACCGGCGGCATCGGCGGCGGCACGGCGAGCGCACGCGACCAGGGGTCGGCCGGCTCGTGACCGGCGATGACCGACAGCACGGCGAGCCCGTCGGCGACCGACCCGGCGAACACGCTGGGACAGTCGAGCGAGGCGCACGCGGGCACCAGGCCGAGCGTGCTGACCAGGCCCCGGCTGGGCTTGATCCCCACCGTGCCGGTGAGGGCGGCGGGCACCCGGCCGGAGCCCGCCGTGTCCGTGCCGATCGAGAAGGAGACCAGCCCGGCGGCCACCGCGACCGCCGATCCCGAGCTGGAGCCCCCGGAGATGAGGCCGGGGACGAGAGGCGACTCGCACGCGCCGTACGGGCTGCGCGTGCCGGACAGGCCGGTGGCGAACTGGTCGAGGTTGGTCTTGCCGATGAGCAGGGCGCCCGCCGCGAGCAGCCGGTCGACCAGCGGCGCGCTCCTGTCCGGGACGTACGCGTACGCGGGGCAGGCCGCCGTGGTGGGCAGCCCGGCCACGTCCACGTTGTCCTTGACGCCGAAGGGGATGCCGTAGAGCGGCGGCCGGGAATCCGGGTCCGGCCAGCGGCGGGCCAGCTCGGCGGCGTCGCCGAGCACGTCCGCCGCTGGGCGCAGGGTGATCCACACGTGGTCGTCGCCGCGTGCGGCGATCCGCCCGAGCACCTCCGCGGCGACGTCGGACGGGCATCCCGACCCGTCGCGGTAGCGGCGGGCCAGGCTGTCCAGATCGAGAGAAGTGTTCACGACGCGGCGGGCACCTCCGCCGCGGCCGGCCCGGGACTGGTCTCGGGTTCCGGCGTCTTCGTCAGACCGGGCTTGAGCAGGGAGAAGCCGAGCAGGACCACCCCGGCGAACAGGTAGCCGAGCGACACCTGGCTGTTGGCGTTCCATTCGACCTTCGCGCCGTGGATCAGGCCGATGAACGACAGCGCGGCTCCGCCGAGGGCGTACCCGGCGGCCCACACGAACGACCGGTCGATGATGAAGGCGGTGATCGAGCCGAGTATCAGCCCGGCCAGCACCGCCCCGCCGCCCAGCAGAGCCGTGCCCTCGTAGACCGTGCCGCTCTGCGCGATCGCGTCGTACCCCACCTTCTGCGCCGAGGTGCCCGCGGCCGCCAGCGCGTTGTCCATGTATCCCTGCGCCCACGCGGCGATGTTGGGAATGATGGCCATCACGACGGCCACCGCGTGCGCCTTCGGAACCGACTGGAACGCCTGGGCGCCGATGAGCAGCCCGATGTAGAGCAGGATCGGCACGATCGCCGGTGTCGGCAGCACCGCTCCGAGCAGCGAGAACATGCCGAGGAAGCAGAAGATCGCGATGACCACGCCGCTGGCCATCGAGTAGGTGCTGCGGCCGCCCGCCGACTTCCATCCCGGGTGGCCGATGTAGACGGCCGGCGGGAACGGCGACCCCAGCATCGAGCCGACCACCGCGCCGGCGCCGTCCGCCAGCAGCACCGACCGCAGGTTGTACGAGTCACCCGCCGCGGCGGCGCTCTCGACGTTGCTCATGCCCTCGGTGAAGTTGTAGATGCCGAGCGGGATCGCGGTGGCCAGCAGCGGCGAGACCTCCTTGAGCCCGTCGACCAGCCGGCCGATGTTCAGCGTGGGGAGGCTGACCGCGATGTCCTGCGCGGCGGTGCCGACGTCGGCGGGGTCCATGTAGCCGCCGATCCAGGCGATCGCCGTGCCCGCCAGGAGCGCGGCCAGCCCCACCGGGATGTTCCCGGGGAGCTTCAGGTCGGTGAAGAAGCCGACCAGGATGATCACGAGCACCGGCAGCGCGATCCAGGCCGCCTCCCACATCTGCGCGGCCGGCCGCATCGAGATGAAGGCGATGGAGATGCCCGCCAAGGTGCCCAGCATGGCCGCCCGCGGCGTGAAGCGGCGGATGTACGGGCCCACGAAGGCCCCGATGAGCACGATGATGCCGATGATGAAGCACCAGGCCAGCCCGGCCGCCCAGGCCTGCACGGGGCTCTTGGTCGCGAGGTACGTCGGCAGCATGATCACGAAGACGACGATGAACATGTGCGGCACGCTCGGCCCGTACGGCATCGCGCAGACGTCGGCGCGGCCCTCGCGGCGGGCCAGCCGCCGGGCCAGGTAGGTGTAGTAGACGTTGCCGATGAGCAGCTGGATGCCCATGGCGGGGAGGATGACGCCGAAGACGTCCGCGCCGGGCAGGTGGACGACCCCGAGGCACAGGCCGCTCAGCACCAGCACGTTGACCATCACGTTGAAGCCGAGTCCGAAGAAGGCGTTGGTGTCGCCGCTGACCCACCAGGGGAGTTTCCGTGTGGCGGGGTCAGTTGTCGTGGTCATTGTTCAGCTCCGCGCTTCGAGGGCCTTGAGATAGTTGACGGAGGGGGCCACCCAGCCGAAGATGCCGCCCTGGGCGGCGATCATCTGAAGCCCGTACCGCTGGAACTCCGCGAAGTACGAGCCCACGCAGTCGGACAGGACCAGGCACTCGTAGCCCCGGTCGTTCGCCTCGCGCACGGTGGTGTGGACGCAGACCTCGGTCGTGACGCCGGTGACGATGAGGCTGCGGATGTCCCCGGCCTGGAGCACCTGGGCCAGGTCGGTGGCGTAGAAGGCGCCCTTGCCCGGCTTGTCGATGACGATCTCGCCCTCGATGGGGGCCAGCTCGTCGATGATGTCGTGGCCGTACTCGCCGCGGATGAGGATGCGTCCCTTCGGGCCGGGATCGCCGATGCGCATCGAGGGCGCGCCGCGGTTGAGCTTGGCCGGCGGGCAGTCGGACAGGTCGGGCAGGTGGCCCTCGCGGGTGTGGATGACGGTCATCCCGGCCTTGCGGGCGCCGTCCAGCACGTCGCGCAGCGGCGCGATCACCTGCTGGAGCATGGACACGTCGTTGCCCAGGGTCTCCCCGAAACCCCCGGGCTCGACGAAGTCGCGTTGCATGTCGATGAGCAGCAGTGCGGTGTGTCGCGGGTCGAACGCGTATGCGTACGGCTCGGCCTCGACGAGAAGCGGATCGGACACGTGGACTCCGTTCCTGGGATCCTCCTTTCGTCGATTGTCGACAGAATTGTGTCGGCGGCCGGTCCGTCCGGTTACGCTTCTGTTAGCGGCGAGATCAGCCGATGTAGGTGCGGGCTCCGTGCCTGTTGAGAGCCTCGACGGCGGTGGCCGGGTCGCCGGACGCGATGGCCTCGAACAGCCGCCGATGGCGTTGCACCCCTTCGGAGGGGGCGCGCTGCTCGGCCTCCCTGCGGAGGTTCGCGGCCATGTAGAGCTGCAACTTCATGATGACCGGCTCGTACGCCAGAAGGAGCTGACGGTGGCCGGCCAGCCCGACCAGCGCGACGTGGAACCGCCGGTGGGCCTCGTTCTCGGTCAGCGGGTCGTCGGTCTCCACCGCCGCGGCCATGCCCTCCAGGGCCTCGGCCAGCCCGGCCAGGTCGGGCGTTCCCGGCAGCGCCGTCTGCACGGCGTAACGCTCCAGCACGTCGCGCAGGCCGAACAGCTCGTCCACGTCCGTCCGGGACAGCTCCGCCACGCGTACGCCGCGCCTCGGCAGGTGCTCGACCAGGCCCTGCTGCCCCAGCGAGCGCAGCGCCTCGCGCAGCGGTGCCCGGCTCGTGCCGAACCGCTGGGTGAGCTGCTCCTCGATCAGCCGCTCGCCCGGCGCCAGGGCGCCGCTGAGGATCTCGTGGCGGATCCGCCGCATCGAGAGCTCGACGAGGCTGTGCGGCTCCAGCACCCCGTCCGGTTCCACCGGCCCACCTCCTGTCCGTTGGGACAAACTCTCTCAGAGACCGGAAGGCCTCCCGCATCCCGGACGGCCCGCAGTGCTTCGACGAGGTCGTGGTGTGAAGGGAGGTGTCCCGGCACCGCGATGCCGGCCGAGGCGCGGCAGGTGATCTGAATCTTTCACATGCGAGGCGAACTCATCCCGGCCGGCCGGCTCTCCGGCCGGGGCGCGTGATGGGGGGTGACGGTGGGGTGCGGGCGACGGGCGGAAGGGGCCCTGGAGAGCGGGATCAGCTTCACAGCGCGCGAACCCGCTGTGTGCTTCCGGCGGATCCGCGGCACGGCGACCCGTTTCGGCGCGTCCGCGTAACGAGCGGGCGTCGTTGCGGTATCGGTGCGGCCGACTTCATAGTCGGAGTCCGATGGCCGTCCGCCGCCCGGGCCGGCCGCGTCCCCTTTTGGAGGCCACCATGACCGCACCGCAGCGTCACCGGGGTCCGCTGTCGCGACACCCCCGCGCGTCCGCCGCCGCGGCCGTCGTGATGGCCTTCGCCCTGGCTCAGGCGCCAATCTCGCCCGCCGCCGCCGCCGGTGTGCCGATCACCGGTATCGGCGGCAAGTGCGTCGACGTGGCGGGTGGCAGCAGCGCCAACGGCACCCGGGTGCAACTGTGGACGTGCCATGGCGGCGTCGCGCAGCAGTGGACCGCCGGGACCGACGGCACCCTCCGGGCCCTGGGCAAGTGTCTCGACGTTTCTGGCAACTCCACCGCGAACGGCGCCAAGGTGCAGATCTACGACTGCAACGGCACAGGCGGACAGCGCTGGACCGCCACCTCGGGGCAACTCGTCAACCCGCAGTCCGGCAAGTGCCTGGACGCGGCCAACAACAGCAGCGCCGACGGCACCCAGCTCCAGATCTGGCCGTGCAACGGCGGCGCGAACCAGCGCTGGAGCATCGCCGCCCCCCCGACGCCCACCCCGACGCCGACGCCCACCCCGACGCCCACCCCGACGCCGACGCTGACGCCGACGCCCACCCCGACGCCGACGCTGACGCCGACGCCCACCCCGACGCCGACGCCGACGCCGACCCCGACCCCCACACCAACCCCGACGCCGTCCACGCCGCGTCCGGGCGTCGGGCCGTGCACACCGGGCGCGACGTACGGCAACCCGCTGCCGTCGGCGACGCTGACCGCCACGAAGATCCGCGACGGGTTCAACTTCCTCGAAGGCCCGGTGTGGGACGCCACGACCCAGACCCTGCTGCTGTCGAACATGCACGACGGCACGGGCGCCCAGAACGTCCAGCCGTCGGACATCCTGCGCTTCACCCCGCCGAACACCTTCGAGACGTTCATCCCCAACGCCGGCAGCAACGGCCTGGCGCTCAGCCGGGACGGCGGCACCATCCTCGCCGCGACGCACGACCAGCGCAGCGTCTCGTCGTTCCGGCTGCCTGACAGGACCCGTGGCGTGGTGGCCTCCACGTACCAGGGCCTCGCCTTCAACTCCCCGAACGACCTGACCGTGGGCGCCGACGGCACCGTCTACTTCACCGATCCCAACTTCCAGCGCGGGAACCGGCCCGACCAGATGTCCGGCCGCACCGGCGTGTTCCGGGTCAAGAACGGCGTGGTCTCGCTGGTCGACGACACGATCAGGCAGCCGAACGGGATCGTCCTTTCTCCCGACGGCAAGACGCTCTACGTCGGCGGCAACGCCACGGGGAAGGTCTACAAGTACCCGGTCAACGCGGACGGCAGCGTAGGCTCCCGCAGCGATTTCGTGTCGCTCGCGGGTTCGGACGGCGCCACGATGGACTGCGCCGGCAACCTCTACCAGGTCTCGTACAACGACGCGAAGGTCCACGTGTACTCGCCCTCGGGCGCGGCCCTGGGCACGATCTCCGCGGGGGCGAGCACCACCAACGTGGCGTTCGGCGGCTCTGACGGGCAGACCCTCTACATCACCTCGGGGACGGCGTCGCGCGGTGGCGACACGGGCAACTTCGGGCTCTACAGCGTGCGTCTCAACGTGCCGGGATGGCCGTACTGACGGTGCCCGGCGACGGACGCCTGCGCGCGGCGAAAGGACGACGACACGGTCACGTCGCCTGGCTCGGCGGAGTTCCCGGGTGGGTGGCGGCGTGGCCGTAGAGGAGTGACGTCCACGCGTTCGTGAGGGTGTCGACGAGGACCTCCTCGTCGTCGAAGGGAGGCACCCCGGCCGCGGCGAGGTAGTAGAGCCGTTCCCCCATCCAGGTCAGCGACGCGGCGACGGCGCGCACATCCGCGTCGGCGAGTCGCCGGCCGGCGTGCGGGTCGGACCGGATGCGCGCCGCGGCGGCCTCGGTGAACAGATTCATCTGTTCGAGCCACAGGGCGCGCAGGCCGTCGTCCGAGCCCCAGCTCTCCACGATCGCCATGAGAACGCCCGCGTTGGCGCGCCACAGAGCGGCGCCGTCCCTGACGCCTTCCCGAAGCGCGGCCACCGGCTCACGCTGCCCCTCGATCCAGGGGCGCGCCGCCTGCTGCCCCTGCGCCACGGCTTCGCGTACGAGCTCGCCGAGCACGGCCTGTTTGCTCGGGAAGTAGAAGTAGAAGCTGGCCCGGGAGACCTCGGCGGCGGTCAGGATGTCGGCGACGCTGAGGCTGTCGAAACGGCGCCGCCGCAGGAGCTCGCGGGTCGCGCACAGGATCCGCTCCCGCAGCTCGGCGGAGGCGGGCGCGGCACCGGATCGCCGGGCGGCGGGCGCGGTCCGTCGGGAACCCATGCGGCCAGCATATCGACAGCGCGTACGGACATATCGTCTGTACACACCGTCCATACATTGTGTATGGTCCACGTCATGAGATATCGGACTTTGGGTGCGAGCGGCCTACGCGTCTCCGACCTGATCCTCGGCGCGATGACCTTCGGCGAGCAGGGCGGGGTCGGCGCGCCGCTGCCGGAGTGCCGCAAGATGCTCGACCTGTACGCCGAGGCCGGCGGCAACATGATCGACACAGCCGTCAACTACCGTGACGGAGCCAGCGAGCGGATTCTCGGCGAGCTGCTGGAGGGCCGGCGGGAGTCGTTCGTGCTCGGTACGAAGTACACCGTGTCCCGCGATCGCGCCGACCCCAACGCCGCCGGGAACCACCGTAAGAACCTGCGGGCGTCGCTGGAGACCAGCCTGCGCCGGCTGCGCACGGACTACCTCGATCTGTACTGGGTGCACATGTGGGATCGCGACACCCCCATCGAGGAGACCATGCGTGCGCTGGACGACGCCGTCCAGGCGGGCAAGGTGCTGTATGTGGGCATCTCCGACGCACCGGCGTGGGTCGTGTCCCGGGCCAACACGCTGGCGCAGTGGCACGGCTGGAGTCCCTTCATCGGCCTCCAGGTCCCGTACAGCCTGTTGCAGCGCGACATCGAACGCGAGCTGCTGCCGATGGCCGAGTCGCTCGGGCTGGGCGTCACCGCGTGGAGCCCGCTGGGCGGTGGGGTGCTCTCGGGGAAGTACACGCGGAAGGACGCAGCCGCGACCGGCGGACGGCTGAACGCCGAGTCGCTGTCGGCCCGGGACCACGCCGTCGCCCAAGTCGTGCAGGACGTCGCCGACGACCTCGGTGCCACGCCCTCACAGGTGGCGATCGCCTGGACGGCGAGCCGCTCCCGCGCCGTCCGTCCCATCGTCGGGGCCCGCAGCGCCGACCAGCTCCGCGACAATCTCGCCGCCGTCGACCTCACCCTCCCGCCGGAAAGCGTCGCCCGCCTGGAGCAGGCCGCCGAGTTCACGCTGGGGTTCCCCGGCGACTTCATCACCCAGACCTCCCCGTGGGTCTTCGGCTCGGCGCTCGTCGACCAGGGTCGCGCGACGGCCTCCTGACCCCTCGCCCCGAACGGTCGGTGGCCGCCTTTGACTGGGAGGAAGACTGCCACCTTCCTCAACAAATACCGACATACAGTCATCAAATGGGCAGCGACAAGCTTCTCGCAGAGTTCCTGCAGGCGCGCCGTAAGGTCACCACTCCCCAGCAGGCGGGGCTGAACCACTCCGGCCCTCGCCGGACGCCCGGCCTGCGCCGGGAGGAGGTCGCCTGGCTGGCCGGGGTCAGCCTCGACTACTACACCCGCCTGGAGCAGGGGCGCGAACGTCATCCGTCCGACCAGGTGCTCGCCGCGCTGGCCGGAGCCCTGCACCTGGACGCCGACGCCACCGACTACCTGCAAAAACTCGCCCACCCCGGCGTACGGCAGCCGGGGTCTGCCGATCGGCCCGAGCAGGTCAGCCCGCCGCTTCAATGGATGCTGCGGGGCTGGAACCACGCGCCGGCCTTCGTGCTCGACCGCCGGTTGGACGTCCTGGCCTCCAACCCGCTGGCCGACGCTCTCTACGGAGGGCTGACCTATATGGACAACTGCCTACGGATGATCTTCCTTAGCCCGGAGGCGAAGCACGTGTACACCGACTGGGAGCATGCGGCCATCGCCAAGACGGCCCAGCTGCGCAGCGCGGTGGCGGCGGATCCCGACGATCCTCGCCTGCATCGGCTGGTGGAGGAGATCTCCAGCCACAGTGACGACTTTCGCCGGCTGTGGGAGCGCCAGGACGTGCGGACCAGAGTGACCGAGGACAAGCGCTTCCGCCATCCGGAGGTCGGCGAGCTGACCCTCACCTTGCAGCCGCTCACCGTCAACGGGACATCCGGCCAGCAACTGTTCTTCATGTCCGCCGCCCCGGGAAGCCCTTCGGAGCAGGCGCTGGCGAGGCTCGCCCGCAGCGTCGAAGGCGAGCCTTCCGGGAGACCCCAGCACGCGAGGCTTGGGCGGTCCCGGCTCTGATCTGACACGCGGGCGCCCCGCCGTGTCCTATCGCGGACAGCGGGGTTGTTGGGCGGCGGAGCCGGACGTACGCTCCGATGGCGCTCACACCCTCGGTGAGATCATCGCCACATTCAGTCATTGGAGTGTCGCATTGTCCCTGACCAACGATGTCGTGCGCACCCCGATCGAGCCGCGCACGGTCGCCTTCGGAACGGTGGAGGCGACGGTCGACTACTCCCAACTGCGCGCCCTCGGCCGGGACAAGTACCCCGCTTACTTCAACAGCACCTTCCGCCTGTTGACCGCGGACGACACGGAGATCTGGCCTCACATCGCCGAGTTCCGGGAAGAGGATCGCACGTGGCTGGCCCACGCCGTCTTCCTGTACGGCAAGAACCTGCGCGCCCTGCCTCGCGACTTCGACCACGCCGGCGCGATGGCCCGGCTGATGAGGCGCGCCTCCGTGCGTACGGCCATGCCTGGCGCCCAGAACGACGCGTTCGAACGTGAGGCGCTGCGAGCCGGCGGCTGGGTGTCGACCGTGGTCGTCAAGGCGCTCACCCCGCCCGGGCAGGACTTGGCCGCCCGCCTGAATCTCATCTACAACCCGCCGGGCTCGGACAAGGGCGAAGACGGGACGGCCAAGGTGGGGGTGCTGCGGAAGGACGTCCTCGCGAAGGAGCTCATCCCCGAGCTGGTGGCGGTGGTGGACGAGCAGCTCGCCCATTGGGTCCGGCCCAGGGGCGTCCCGCAGGAGATGGAGTCGATCCACCATCTCCAGCTGATCGCCGACTTCCTGCAGAAGTACGTCGCCCTCCGGCTCCGGCCGTACGCGGACGCCTGGGAGAACGGGCCGTATTTCGACGGCTTCCGATACTCGGAACGCCTGCAGAGCACCTGGGAGCTGCCCAACCAGCACCCCAACCGGCTGAACTGGCTCCTCAACAGGGCCCAGGCGATCGGCTGGGACAAGCAACGGGGGGCGCTGCTCGCCAAGGCCGACTACGACGGCACCCGCCCCGGCGACTCGGAAACGCTGCACGTCCTCCTCGACGAGCTCCTCAGCACCGACGCCCTCCTGAGCAAGAAGGTGGGCACCCTCGTCAAGCTGACCGGGGCGCACACGGGAGGTGAAGGCAAGATCTCGATCCAGCCGATCTTTCCCAGCCCCTCGTGGGGGACGAAGGCCGACTGGCGCTGGCGGCTGATCCGGACCCTCGTGCACGAGCTGATGCACCGGCTCGCCCATCCGGCCTTCACCGCGAAGGCCAAGGAGATCCGGCACGGCCAGATCATCGGCGAGGGCTTCGTCGACCTGCTGGCCACGGACGTCTACATCCAGCTCTGCAGGGACGTGACCGAGGTGAGATCCGGTGTCGAGATCTTGCTCCACGGACTGGACGCGACCGTCACGCCCGACCCGTCGTTCCTGAAGGTCGGCTACGGCGAAGCGGGCGCCTCGGCGACGGCGGTCCGCGACCTGGTGGGCGACGACCGGGTCCGTGCGGCGTTCTTCCTCGGCGCCACCCACCTGATCGGCCTCCCGCTCACCTGATGAGGCCTGCCGTCCGGTCGCGTCGGTTGAGGTCAGGGGTCACGGGCTGACGAGCACAAGGTCGAGCACGTCGATGCCGACTGGGGTGCGCCCGGTCACGATCCGGCCCAGCGACCACGGACCAGGAAACCGGCGCAGCAGTGCGCGCACCGCGACCGCGACCTCGTGCCGGGCCAGGTGCGCGCCGAGGCAGAAGTGCACGCCGTGGCCGAAGGAAAGGTGCTCGTTGGGCGTTCGGCCGGGCCGGAAGTCGTCCGGCTCGGCGAACACCCTGGGGTCCCGGTTGGCCGAGAGCACCATGGCGATCACCCGCCGGCCGGTCTCGACGGTGTGCCCGGCGATGCCGGCCGGGCCGGTGGTGAACCGGTCGGTGCCGCCGACCGGGGGCAGGAACCGCAGCACCTCCTCGATGGCATCGGGTACCAGTTCGGGGGCGGCGCGTAGCCGGGCCAGTTCGTCCGGGTGAGCCGCCAGGCACAGCACGGTGTTGACCAGCAGGGTCTTGGTGGTCTCGTGGCCGTTGACGAGCAGGAGTGTGCAGAAGTCGAGCAACTCCTCGTCCGAGAGCCGGCTGCCGTCCGGTTCGGCGGCCAGCAGAGTGTCGATCACGTCGCCGCGGGGCCGGGCGCGGTGTTCGGCGAACACCTCCCGGAAGTACTCGACCAGTTCGGCGTGTGCGGCGCGGAACGCGGCCTGGCGCACCGGGTCCTCGGCGAACGAGCCGGCGAAGGAGGTGATCGCCTCGGTCCAGCGCACGAAGTCCGGTAGCCGGTCCGCTTCGACTCCGAGCAGCGCGGCAATGGTGCGCACCGGCAACGGGTAACCGAGCCGGCCGATCACGTCCAGCTCACCGTCCACATCGGTTAGCCGCGTCCGTACGGTGTCGATGATCGAAGGGAGCAGTGCCTGGATCGCCCGGGGCGTGAAGGCGCGGCCGACCAGCCGGCGCAGCAGGTGGTGCCGGGGCGGGTCGATCGCGGACAGGCTGCCGAGAAGCGGGTTGTCCCGGTGCGGCACAGGTCGCGCGCTGTAGCGCAGCTCGTCGGAGGAGAACACCCGGTGGTCGGTGAGCACCCGGCTCACCTCGGTGTAGCCGTGCACCACCCACGCGCCGAGCGGTTCGACGAAACGCACCCCGTCCCCGGCGAGGCCGTCCCGTGCGGTCTCCCGGTGCCATTCGAGGATCTCCCCGACGACGTCATCAGCCATGCGGCGAGTGTGTTAGTCCTGGCCGGCCGAGGCTTGGAGAAAACGGACATCCGGCAGCAACGTCGTCGGCGGCGCCCCCACCGCGTCCCGGAACTCGGCGAGCAGGTGCGACTGGTCGTAGCAGCCGCTGCGCACGGCGATGTCCGCCCAGTCCGGGCGTTCGCCCCTGGCCACCGCGGCGTGCGCGGCGGCGAGTGCGTGGTGCAGCCGAACCACCCGCACGTAGGACTTGGGCCGCAGCCCGACCGCCACCCCGAACCGCCGCCGTAGTTGCCGCTCGGACAACCCGGCCTGGGCGGCATGCCGGCCCACCGGCGCACCTGGCGCCGCGTGCATGGCCGCCAGTACGACGCGCACCCGCTCGTCGACCCGGCATCGCCCGGCCCGCGTACGCACCAGTGCCAGCGCCCCCGCCAGCCGCTCGGACACCGACCCGTCCAGCCGCACGGCCTCGATGGGCGCCCCGTCCAGTGGCACCTCGTCGGCCGCGACTCCGAACAGCCCGGTCACCGTCCCCGGACGCAGCCGCACCCCGACCAGGGCTCCGCCCTCGGGCAGCGCGCCCTGCCGGCCGCGCGTCTCCGGCCCGGCCAGCCGGCACGCCCCATCAGGCATGACCAGCAGGTCGACGGCGGGTTGCGGCAACCCTCTCGGCACCGCGTCGCCGTCGAGCACCCAGTTTCCGGCCACCAAGTGGGCCAGGTCGGCGGGGACGGGCAGTTCGGTCACCCGTGCAGTCAACCGGGCGGCCGCCGCGTTCGCCAGTGGTCAAGCGGACGGAGGACGCGGGGTGGGCCAGGACGGTCGGGGCGTGGGCGCCGCTCTCGGCGAACCGCTCCAGCCGCCGAACGCTGACGTGCGGAGACCCCATTCGAACCTGTGTACGACTCTGTGGAAACTGTGGATAACTCCGCGACCTGCGGACGCCTTGTGACCCCCTGGCCGGCTGTCCGGAGTGCCGTTCGCGTCCTGGTCCTCCCGTGGCCGTCAAGTCGGCCGAGTCGCCCCAGGCCCGCTGGGTGCGCGGCGACGCCCTTCCCTCGCCGTCTCCAGGACACGCACGTCGGCGCCCAGCAACCGCCTGGGGCTTCCGTGGCTGGAATAAGGCATATGCAAGGTCATTTCATAAGCGGGTGACGGCGGCCTCAACGGTATTCTTCGCTGCGTCCCGCTGAAGATCATGTGGACAGAAAGCGCAAACCCCCCGTTTCGCAAACTCGGTGATGTCTACTGCGACGCCAACGGAGGTCGGTTTGCTGGTCCGCGGTTTCATGCGCAGCGGTTCCTTTCGGAGCAGTCTGGCGGGATTCCTCGCATGTACGGTCGGCCTGGGGCCAATGGCGCATACCTCCTCCGCGGAATCTCGCGATGGGAACGGCGGCCGGTCGTTCGTGCTCGATTGCGGGCCGGGCCGGACAGGTCCGACACTACGGCTGACCCACCATGTGCGCCGCGATGGCGACCGGGCGATTGTCACGGCGGAGATTGCCAATACCGGGAGCATCGACGCGAAAGGGGCGAGCTTCGCGGAAGATCTGTCCGCCGCGCCCCAGCAGCAGATCCTGGGCGAGGCGCGAGCGACCTCGGGCGAGCTGACCTTCCAGAAGCCGCTGCTCAGGTGGACGGGCGATCTCGCGGCCGGTGACAGCGCCACGATCCGCTTCGCCAGCCGGATGCCCGCTGAGCGGATGTCCGTCCCGGTGGTCGACGCCGAGGCGGGGCGGACCTGTCAGGACTCGGCCGCCGGGTCAGAGGCCGCACCGGCACCGACCGGTACGCCGACCGGTTCGGCGACCGGTTCGCCGGCGGCTGACCGCCGAGCGCCTGCCGATGCCACGGCTGAGCCGGCGTCCGAGGCCGTGGACCGTACGGCCGCTCGGCTCGCGTCGTCCGCCGGGGCCCGAGGTGGGACCCAAGCCGGGACCCAAGCCGGGACCCAAGCCGAGACACAGTCAGAGACACGGTTCGAGGGGCAGTCCGAGGCCCGGACCGCTCGATCGAGTGCGAACACGGCGGCGCGCCGGGCGCCGATCACGTTCTCGCAGCGGTACGTGGACAGCTACCGGGGGGCGGTGACCCGGGCGGGGAACGCCGTGGTCACCTGCTATCCGCCCCAGGTGCCGGCGTGCCCCGCGCGCCGTGACGGCAGCGGCAACAACGAGGTGGCCGCCACCTTCATCGACGTGGACAGCGACGCCGCGACGTTCGACTCCAGCACCGCCGACCTCGTGATACCGGCGGGCGCGCAGGTGGCGTTCGCGCGGCTGTACTGGGGTGCGCGAGGCCAGACCACGACCGACACGACGGGGCTGCCGTCGGGCAACCGCTTCGCCCCCGACATCGCCCGGCGCGGACAGGTGCTGATCAAGGCCCCGGGTGCGGGCGCGTATCAGACGGTCACCGCCTCGGCCGGTGACATCGGTGACACCCCCGACGGCTTCACCCCGACCGGCATCGTGTACGGGGCCTCCGCGGACGTCACCTCCCTGGTGGCGTCGGCGGGTGGCGGCACGTACGCGGTGGGGAACGTGCAGGCCGCGCGGGGATTCGACGGTCTCGGCGCGTTCGGAGGCTGGTCGCTGGTGGTGGCCTACCGGGACTCGTCCCTGCCGCTGCGGAACATCTCGGTGTTCGACGGCTTCCTGACTCAGCAGGCCGGAGCGGCGGCCACCACGATCACACTGTCCGGGTTCCAGACGCCGGTCACCGGCACCGTGAACGCGCAAGTGGGCGACATCGCGTACGACGGTGACAACGCGATCGTCGGTGACTCCCTGGCCATCAAGACCACCAACGGGCCTTTGACCACGCTCAGCGACGCACTCCACCCGGCGAACAACTTCTTCAACTCGACCATCGCCACCCTGGGCAACCAGGTGACCAACCGGAATCCCACGTACACCAACACACTGGGGTACGACTCCAACATCGTCAACGCGTCCTCGGCGTTCCGTAACAACGACACGTCGGCCCAGGTCATCTTCAGCACACAGGGAGATTCGTACTGGCCGCACGCGCTGTACACCCAGATCGACCTTCACCAGGCGAACATCCGGCTGACCAAGACCGCCCAGGTGCTGGGTGGCGGCGTTCCCGTGCCCGGCTCGGTGGTGGAGTACACCATCACCGCGACCAACATCGGTGACGACAACGCGGTGGGAGTGGTGCTCTCCGACCCGATCCCCGCCAACACCACCTACGTTCCCGGGACCATCTCCATCGCCACGGGGCCGAACGCCGGGCCCAAGACGGACGCCGTCGGGGACGACCAGGGGGAGTTCGTCGGCAACCAGGTCCGTGCGCAGCTGGGAACCGGGGCGACTCCCTTCATCGGCGGCACGTTGGCGGTCGGCCAGTCCACCAGCGTGAAGTTCCGGGTCACGCTCGGACAGGGGGCGCCCGGCACGACGGTGACCGACACCGCGACCGTCACCTACGCCAGCGCCGACACGCCGGCTCAGGGTGGGACGTCCTCCGCCATCGCCTCGACCGTGGTTCCCGTGCAGACGTCGTCGCTGGCGATGCTGAAGACGGCGTCCCCGAACACGGTGGTGGCGGCGGGGCGGACGATCGTCTACTCCTATCGGGTCACGAATACCGGCGACACCACCCTCACGAATGTGGGTGTGACGGATGTGACGTCCGGCTCCGGTGGCCCGGTGGCGGTGTCGTGCCCGGTGACGACGTTGGCGCCGGGGGCGTCGACGACGTGTACCGGGACCTATGTCTCGACGCAGGCGGATGTGGACGCGGGGTCGATCGTGAACACGGGGACGGCGTCGGGGACGCCTCCGACGGGTCCGCCGGTGACGGCGAGTTCGACGGCGACGGTGACGATCGCGGCCGCCCCGGGGCTGGCGTTGCTGAAGACGGCGTCTCCGAACGCGGTGACGGCGGCGGGCCGGACGATCATCTACTCCTATCAGGTCGTCAACACGGGCAATCAGACGTTGACCGGCGTCGGCGTGACTGATGTGACGTCCGGCTCCGGTGGCCCGGTGGTGGTGACGTGCCCGGTGTCGACCTTGGCTCCGGGGGCCTCGACGACGTGTACGGGGACGTACGTGTCGACGCAGGCGGATGTGGCGGCCGGGTCGATCGTGAACACGGGGACGGCGTCGGGGACGCCTCCGACGGGTCCGCCGGTGACGGCGAGTTCGACGGCGACGGTGACGATCGTGTCCGCTCCCGGGCTGGCGATGTTGAAGACGGCGTCTCCGAGCACTGTGACGGCGGCCGGGCGGACGATCGTCTACTCCTATGACGTCAGGAACACCGGCAACCAGGTGCTGACCGGCGTCGGCGTGACCGACGTGACCTCCGGCAGTGGCGGTCCTGTGGTGGTGACATGTCCGGTCACGACGCTGGCGCCGGGGGCGTCGACGACGTGCACCGGGACCTATGTCTCGACGCAGGCCGATGTGGACGCGGGGTCGATCGTGAACACGGGGACGGCGTCGGGGACGCCTCCGACGGGTCCGCCGGTGACGGCCAGTTCGACCGCGACGGTGACGATCGCGGCCGCCCCCGGCCTGGCGATGCTGAAGACGGCGTCTCCGAACGCGGTGACCGCGGCCGGCCGGACCATCACGTACTCCTACCAGGTCGTCAACACCGGCAATCAGACGTTGACCGGCATCGGCGTGACCGATGTGACGTCCGGCAGCGGTGGCCCGGTGGCGGTGACCTGTCCGGTCACGACGCTGGCGCCGGGGGACTCCACGACGTGTACCGGGACGTACGTCTCGACGCAGGCTGACGTGGCGGCGGGGTCGATCGTGAACACGGGTACGGCGTCGGGGACGCCTCCGACGGGTCCGCCGGTGACGGCGAGTTCGACCGCGACGGTGACGATCGCCTCCACCCCTGGCCTGGCGATGCTGAAGACGGCGTCCCCCGGCACGGTGACGGCGGCGGGCCGGACGATCATCTACTCCTATCAGGTCGTCAACACGGGCAACCAGGTGTTGACCGGCGTCGGCGTGACGGACGTGACGACCGGCAGTGATGGACCCGTGGTGGTGACGTGCCCGGTGACGACGCTGGCTCCCGGGGACTCCACGACGTGCACGGGAACGTACGTCTCGACGCAGGCGGATGTGGACGCCGGATCGATCGTCAACACCGGTACGGCGTCGGGGACGCCTCCGACGGGCCCGCCCGTGACGGCCAGTTCGACCGCGACGGTGACGATCGTGCCCGCCCCTGGCCTGGCGATGCTGAAGACGGCGTCTCCGAACGCGGTGACCTCGGCCGGCCGGACGATCATCTACTCCTATGACGTCGTGAACACGGGCAACCAGACGTTGACGAATCTGACGGTCACCGATGTGACGTCCGGCTCCGGTGGTCCGGTGGCGGTGACCTGCCCGGTCACGACCCTGGCACCGCAGGAGGAGACGACATGTACGGGCACGTACGTCAGCACTCAGGCTGACGTGGCGGCGGGGTCGATCGTGAACACGGGTACGGCGTCGGGGACGCCGCCAACCGGTCCGCCGGTGACGGCCAGCTCGACGGCGACCGTGACCATCGTGTCCAGTCCAGGGCTGGCGATGCTGAAGACGGCGTCCCCGTCGGCCATGACGGCGGTCGGTCAGACCATCACCTACTCGTATGACGTCAGGAACACCGGCAACCAGACGTTGACGAGCCTGACGGTCACCGATGTGTCGTCTGGTTCGGGGACGCCGGTCGTGGTGACATGTCCCGTCACGACACTGGCTCCGCAGGCAGAGACGACGTGTACGGGGACCTACACCGTCACCCAGGCGGACATCGACGCGGGGTCGATCACGAACACGGGTACGGCGTCGGGGACGCCTCCGACGGGTCCGCCGGTGACGGCCAGTTCGACGACGACGATCACTGGAACGCCGGGTCCGGCGCTGGCGTTGCTGAAGACGGCCTTCCCCGGTGCGGTGACCGCGGCCGGCCGGACGATCACCTACTCGTACGACGTCGTCAACACGGGCAACCAGACGTTGACCGGCATCGGGGTGACCGATGTGACGTCCGGCTCCGGTGGTCCGGTGGTGGTGACCTGTCCGGTCACGACGCTGGCGCCGGGGGACTCCACGACGTGTACCGGGACGTACGTCAGCACTCAGGCTGACGTGGCGGCGGGGTCGATCGTGAACACGGGGACGGCGTCGGGGACGCCGCCGACGGGTCCGCCGGTGATGGCGAGTTCGACGGCGACGGTGACGATCGCGTCCGCCCCGGGCCTGGCGATGCTGAAGACGGCGTCTCCGAGCACGGTGACCTCGGCCGGCCGGACGATCGTCTACTCGTACGACGTCGTGAACACGGGCAACCAGGTGTTGACGAATCTGACGGTCACCGATGTGACGTCCGGCTCCGGTGGCCCGGTGGTGGTGACCTGCCCGGTGACGACGCTGGCTCCGCAGGAGGAGACGACATGTACGGGCACGTACGTCAGCACCCAGGACGACGTGGCCGCCGGCTCGATCGTGAACACGGGGACGGCGTCGGGGACGCCTCCGACGGGCCCGCCGGTGACGGCCGGCTCGACCGCGACGGTGACGATCGCGTCCACCCCTGGCCTGTCGATGTTGAAGACCGCCTTCCCCGGCACGGTTGCGGCGGCGGGCCGGACGATCATCTACTCCTATCAGGTCGTCAACACGGGCAATCAGACGTTGACCGGCATCGGGGTGACCGATGTGACGACCGGCAGTGATGGTCCCGTGGCGGTGACCTGTCCGGTGACGACGCTGGCGCCGGGGGACTCCACGACGTGTACCGGGACTTATGTCTCGACGCAGGCCGATGTGGACGCCGGGTCGATCGTGAACACGGGGACGGCGTCGGGGACGCCGCCGACGGGTCCGCCGGTGACGGCGAGTTCGACCGCGACGGTGACGATCGCGTCCGCTCCCGGCCTGGCGATGCTGAAGACGGCGTCCCCGAGCACGGTGACCTCGGCCGGCCGGACCATCACGTACTCCTACCAGGTCGTCAACACCGGCAATCAGACGTTGACGAATCTGACGGTCACCGATGTGACGTCCGGCTCCGGTGGCCCGGTGGTGGTGACCTGCCCGGTCACGACGCTGGCTCCGCAGGAGGAGACGACATGTACCGGGACGTACGTCAGCACCCAGGACGACGTGGCCGCCGGCTCGATCGTGAACACGGGGACGGCGTCGGGGACGCCGCCGACGGGTCCGCCGGTGACGGCCAGTTCGACGGCGACGGTGACGATCGCCTCCGCTCCCGGCCTGGCGATGCTGAAGACGGCGTCCCCCAGCACGGTTGCGGCGGCCGGCCGGACGATCGTCTATTCGTACGACGTCGTGAACACGGGCAACCAGGTTCTGACTAATCTGACGGTCACCGATGTGACGTCCGGCTCCGGTGGTCCTGTGGCGGTGACATGCCCGGTGACGACGCTGGCGCCGGGGGACTCCACGACGTGTACCGGGACCTATGTCTCGACGCAGGCCGATGTGGACGCCGGCTCGATCGTGAACACCGGGACGGCGTCGGGAACGCCTCCGACGGGGCCGCCGGTGGCGGCGAGTTCGACGGCGACGGTGACGATCGCGTCCGCCCCGGGGCTGGCGTTGCTGAAGACGGCGTCCCCGAACGCGGTGACGGCGGCGGGCCGGACCATCACGTACTCCTATCAGGTCGTCAACACGGGCAATCAGACGTTGACCGGCATCGGGGTGACCGATGTGACGTCCGGCTCCGGTGGTCCTGTGGCGGTGACGTGCCCGGTGACGACCCTGGCGCCGCAGGAGGAGACGACGTGTACGGGAACGTACGTCAGCACCCAGGCCGACGTGGACGCGGGGTCGATCGTGAACACCGGGACGGCGTCGGGGACGCCGCCGACGGGTCCGGTGGTGACGGCCAGTTCGACGGCGACGGTGACGATCGCGTCCGCCCCCGGGCTGGCACTGCTGAAGACGGCCTTCCCGGGCACGGTGGCGGTGGCGGGCGACGTCGTGACCTACTCGTACAACGTCGTCAACACCGGGAACGCGACGCTCACCGGCCTGCGTGTGACGGATGTCTTCCTGGGGCAGGGGACGCCTCCGACGATCACCTGCCCGGTGACGACGCTGGCGCCGGGGGATTCCACGACGTGTACGGGGACGTATGTCGTGACGCAGGCGGACATCGACGCCGGGTCGATCACGAACACCGGGACGGCGTTCGGCACTCCGCCGACGGGCCCGGAAACCGCGTCCAATCCGTCGACGGCCACGGTCACCGCCGGCTCGGTGCCGAGCGTGACATTGCTCAAGACCGCGAATCCAGGCGTGGTGACGGCGGCGGGACAAGTCGTGACCTACTCCTACCTGGTGACCAATGCCGGGAATGTCACCCTCACGAATGTGGGGGTGACGGATGTGTCGTCGGGTTCAGGGGCGCCGGTGGTCGTGTCGTGCCCGGTGACGACGCTGGCCCCGGGGGCGTCGACGACGTGTACGGGGACATATGTGGTGACGCAGGCGGACATCGACGCCGGGTCGATCACGAACACCGGCACGGTGTCAGGCACCCCGCCGACGGGTCCCGCGGTCACGGCCAGTTCGACGACGACGGTCCCCGATGACGCGCTCCCGGCGGTCGCGCTCCTGAAGACGGCCGATCGGACGACCCTCACGATGGCGGGGGAGACGGTGACCTACTCCTACCTGGTCACCAACACCGGAAATGTCACGCTCACCGCGCTGAGTGTCACGGATACGACCACGGGCACCGGAGGACCCGTGCCGGTGACGTGCCCGGTGACCACCCTGGCGCCGGAAGCGTCGACGACCTGCACGGGAACGTACGTGGTGACGCAGGCGGACATCGACGCCGGGTCGGTCGTGAACACCGCGATCGCCTCGGCCGTCTCGCCGTCGGGCGTGCCTGTCACCTCCGTCGACTCGACCGCGGCGGTGACGGCCGCGTCCGACTCGACGTTGTCGCTGGTCAAGACGGCCGCTCCGGTGACCGTGTCGGCCGCGGGGCAGACGGTGAACTACTCCTACCTGCTGACCAACACGGGCAACCTCACCCTGACAAATGTGAGCGCGGCCGACCAGTCGTTCACCGGCACCGGGACACGTCCGGTGGTCACGTGCCCGGTCACGACGCTGACGCCCGGGGCGTCGACGACGTGTACGGGGACGTACGTCGTGACGCAGGCGGACATCAACGCGGGGTCGTTCACGAACACCGCGACCGGCTCCGGCACCCAGCCGTCGGGTGCGGTGACGGTCTCCAACACGTCGACCGCCACGGTGACGGCCGCGGCGAGCGGGTCGTTGTCGCTGGTCAAGACGGCTGACCCGACGACCGTGTCGGCGGCGGGGCAAGTCGTGACTTACTCCTACCTGGTGACCAATGCCGGGAATGTCACTCTCACGAATGTGGGGGTGACGGACGTGTCGTCGGGTTCGGGGGCGCCGGTGGTGGTGTCGTGCCTGGTGAGCGTGCTGGCGCCGGGGGCGTCGACGACCTGCGCGGGGACGTACGAGGTGACGCAGGCGGACATCGACGCCGGGTCGGTCACGAACACCGCGACCGCCTCCGGCACCCAGCCGTCGGGTGCGGTGACGGTCTCCAACACGTCGACCGCCACGGTGACGGTCGCGGCGAGCGGGTCGTTGTCGCTGGTCAAGACGGCTGACCCGACGACCGTGTCGGCGGCGGGGCAGACGGTGCGCTACTCCTACCTGGTCACCAACACCGGGAATGTCACCCTGACCGATGTGAGCGCGGCCGATGAGTCGTTCACCGGCACGGGGACACGTCCGGTGGTGACGTGCCCGGTGAGTGTGCTGGCGCCGGGGGAGGCGACGACCTGCACGGGGACGTACGTCGTGACGCGGGCCGACATGGACCGGGGGTCGATCGTGAACACCGCGACCGCCTCCGGCACCCAGCCGTCGGGTGCGGTCACGGGCTCCAACACGTCGACGGCCACGGTGAGGGCCGTGCCCAGCCCGCCATCGCCGGCCCCCGGCCCGACGCCATCGCCCGCCGGCCCGTCACCGTCGCCCGGCGATCTGTCGCCCGGCGATCTGCCCGTTGACCCGTCGCCACCACCCTTCAAGCCAGACGCCGAACCGTCGAACGCGATCACCGGGGCCATCCCGGCCTGGCTGCTGGCGCCTGCCTATCCGGTCTGTCAGCGTGGCCGACCACGGTCTCGTGACGTGGTCCGGTACGTCATCACGGTCCGCAACACCGGCTCCTCGAAGCGTACGAAGGTCGAGATCACCGATGACCTGTCCGGCGTCCTGGACGACGGCGAGTACGCCGGCGGCGTCAAGGCCACGAACGGCACCGTGTCGGTGGACACCTCCACCCTGACCTGGCGCGGCACGCTCAAGCCCCACCAGACCGCCGTCATCACCTATCCGATCCGGCTCAGGCGGACCGGTGGCGACCATCGCCTGAGCAACGTCGTCACGGCTCCGGCACACGCCCGCCATCTGAAGGTGTCCGGGCGACTGGCCGGCGGTCCCGGCCGTCACCGCTGCTCCGGTACGGCATTCGCCCGTCACGGGCACGGATAGCCGCCGTGTGAATGGCCGCGGCGGAAACGCGTCCCGCCGCGGCCATCGGCCGGAAAACAAGCGCCGAGAGAGCTTGCGTCAAATCGGAGTCAGCGATCGGTAATCGGCGCCGCCGAATGCCATTGGCGTACGTAGAATCCACGGAGATCCGGCCCCGGCGCGACAGGGAAATCGCGAAGGATTGGTTACGCCGGGCGTCTGACGTCTCGTTCATCACGGCTTGGCGATCGGGTCGTGTCGCGGGGCCCTGAATCGGATATCGACGAAAATCCAACCGATACCTGGGGAGTTGCTCGGTGAACGTGCGATATGCGGCACTTCCGGCAGTGAAAGCCTCCGTCCTGTTGATGCTGGCCTCCACGCTGGCCGCCGGATGTTCCTCGGGCGAGCATGCCGTACGCGAGACCCCGGCCGGGCCGGTGAAATCGGCCGCTGCGATGCCGGACGCGGCGAAGGTCGTGGCCAATTCGCTGCCCAAGAAAATCGCCAATGAGCCGGGCGTCCGCAGGAACGTCATTCAGACCGCGTGCGCGGCCGTACCAGGCGGGTGGGGGGCCGAGGGAACGGCGAGGAACCCCGGAGAAAAGCCGGTCACCTACAAGATCGTCGTTTTCTTCACGACGACGAAGGCGACGACGCTGGACTATGCGCAGACCCTTGCGAAGGTTCCTCCGGGCAAGACGGTCAACTGGAGCGTGAAGAAGGAGTTCAAGGCGGAGCGGAAGATGCTCTGCCCCATGCCGGGGATCAGCGTCGTGGCCTGATGGTCAGGGAAGGCCACCGGCCGGTCGCCGGGGACCGCGGTCGCGGGAGCGCTCCCGAGGCGTGAGACTCAGATGCGCGTTGACGGGCCGGCTCAGGTGGCGAAGATCAGCCTCTCCCTGGCCGGCAGCAGTGCCTCCGGGGAAGCCGGCCCACGGGGGCGAAGGGGCGCGCGGGAGCCGGGCGATGACCTTGCTTGGACCAGCCCGCCACATCACCGTGCGGTCGTAGCGCCGACCATGACCGAAGTCATGGTCGAAGACCTGACGAAGGCTCGATGCGCCTCCCGCCCGTCCTCCCTAGCGTTGCCGGCATGACGATCCTGCGAACGGCAGGCGGACGGCTGAGGTCCGGCTGGTACTGCCTGCTGGTCTTCTTCGCGCTCATGGCGACCATCCTCATAGGCGTCGCGCTCGATCTGCTGCTCCGGCTGATCCCCGGGATACCCCGGGATCTCGACTTCGCGATCCCGATGCTGGCCGTCGCGGCGATCGCCCCGTTCCTGGTCGCCTGCGCCCGCCGCTTCATCGACCGCGTGCCCGGCTTCGAACCCGGCCTGGCCCTCTCCCGGACGGCTCTGCCCCACTTCCTCACGGGCCTGGCCACCGGCGTCGCGGTGATCATCGCCGCGGACGCCGTATGCGTGGCCGTCGGTGCGGCCGCATGGCATCTCACCCTGCCGCCAGACCACCTCATCCCCTTCGTGCTGGGGCCGCTTCTGGCCCAGGCGGTGCCTGAGGAGCTGTGGTACCGGGGCTACCTGTTCCGTAACCTGACCGCCGCGCTACCGCCACGGACCTCTTTCGCGCTCACCACGCTGGCCTTCGGCGCCAACCACATCCTCTCCAACAGCGACGCGACCGGCATCGGCGAGAAGCTTCTGTACGTGGTGCAGGCCGTTGCCCTCGGCGCACTGCTCCTCGCCTGCCGCGTCATCGGCGGCAACCTTTGGCTGCCGATCGGCGCTCACACGGGACACAACATGGCGGCCGAAACGATGATCGCCTACATTCCCGGCCTTTACGGCGTTCTCCTCCTCATCGAGACCATCGCCATGATCGTCACTGCGGCCATTCTTCTGGTCAACCGAAGATCACTCTGTAGCACCACAATCACCTGGTGACCCACACCGGCGGCAGTGAGAGGCCGCCGCCACCGCCCACTACGCCAAGCTCCCGGGCGTCCACGGCCGTTAGTAGCTGAACTATGATAGGTACAGCTATCATAGTTGCAGATACCGCTTAGTCGCATGAGGTGTCGTCGTTGCAGAAGCCGGAGCGCTTGTTCGGTCGCGACACGGAGTGGGAAGATCTCAGGGACTTCGTCGCATCCCCCGTGCCTCAAGCGACGCTCGGGCTGGTTTACGGCCGCCGTCGTCAAGGCAAGACCCTCATGCTCGAACTGCTCGCCCAGCAGACCGGCGGCTTCCTGTTCGGCGCCACACAGCAGACGGAGGCGCAGAACCTCGCCGATCTCGGAGCGGCCTATGCCGCTCATCGTGGCCTGCGCCAGCCCGTCACCTTCCGGACCTGGCGCGAAGCCATGGACGAACTGCTCCGGCTCGGGGAGAACCAGGTCACCCCTCTCATCATCGATGAGTTTCCCTACCTGGTCTCCGCCACTCCCGCCCTGCCCTCCTACCTTCAACAGGCGCTCAGCCCGCTCGGGTACGCCAAGCAGCACACCCAAACCCGGCTGATCCTCTGTGGCAGCGCCCTGACCACGATGACGCAGCTACTCGCCGGTGGCGCGCCGTTGCGCGGGCGGGCGGCCATGGAGTTGGTCGTGCGCCCGTTCCGGTTCCGTGAGGCCGCCGCCTTCTGGGGTGCGGACCACGATCCGGAGCTGGCGTTTCGGTTGCACGCCCTGCTCGGCGGGACCCCCGCCTATCTGGAGATGAGCGGCGGGTCGGGACCCGCCGACGTAACCCGGTTCGACCGCTGGGTTCAGCGGCGTCTGCTCAACCCGGCCTCCGCGATGTTCCGCGAAGGCGCCCTGCTGCTCCGTGAGGAGCCGTCCATCAGTGACCCGACGTCATACTCGGCCACGCTGAGCGCGATCAGCGCCGGCAACCACCGGCGCTCGGAGATAGCGGCGGCATTGGGACGCCCCAGCAGCGCACTCGCTCATCTGCTGTCCGGCTTGCAGGACATCGGCCTGGTCGAACAGACCGACGACGCCCTGCGCGGTAAACGCAGTGTCTTCCGTATCGCCGAGCCTGTCGTACGACTGCACCAGCTTCTCATTCGACGCCATGAGGCCGAACTGATAGCCGGCCGCGCCGACCGTGTCTGGAGCGCCAACGCGGACACCGTGGCCTCTCAGATCTACGGCGCGCACTTCGAGGACCTCGCGCGGCGGTGGTGCTTCGAGCACGCGGCGCCCGAGACGCTCGGCGGCACCGCCACCGCTGTACGCCCGACGGAACTCCCATGCCGGGAACACCGCCGAGGCCACGAATTGGATGTCGTCGTCACTGAGACGGCCTCCTTCGCCGCTGACCGCATCATCGCGATCGGCGAGGCCAAAAGCACCGAGGCTCCCGTCGGCACCCCTCAAGTCGAACGACTGGAACACCTCCGAGGCCTTCTGCCCAGCACCAGGGTCGGCCCTCAGCCCAAGCTCCTTCTGTTCGCCCGCTCCGGCTTCACGAACGATCTCACCCGACTGGCCGGCAGACGTTCCGACGTCGAGCTCGTCGACATGAACCGGCTCTACACGGGAGCATGACGTCCTGAGACGAGACCCCCGGTCAATCGGCCAGGGGGGCGATGCGGAACGTGAAGTCGAGCCGCCGCCACTCCCCGGCGATGTCGCGGCCGTCGGGGGTGGGGCCGTGCTGGGGTGTGAAGTCGACGATCAACTCGTCCTTGACGCCGAACACGCTGTCGCCGTCCAGGTAGGCGCCACCCGCCACGAAAAGCTGGGTGACCAGGCGGCGGTGGCCGGGTGCGGCGATCATGAAGTGCAGGTGGGGCGCGCGGTTGGGGTGGCGTCCGACCGCGGCGAGCATCTGGCCCACCGGGCCGTCATCGGGGATCGGGTACTCGGACGGGAGGATGGACCAGAAGGTCAACCGGCCCTGCTCGTCGCCGCGGAACCGGGCGCGGAGCACCGGACCGTCCTGGTCGGGGAGCTGGACGTCGTAGAAGCCGTCCTCGTTGGACTGCCACACGTCCACGACGGCGCCCCGCACGGGCGCTCCGTGAGTGTCGGTGATCGTGATGTCCGCCCAGAGCGGGGTCCCGTCCAGGCCTTCCGCGATGTCGGAGCCGTGCGCGGCCTCCGGAGGTCCGTCCACGTAGAAGGGGCCGAGCACCGCGGACGGCGTGCTGCCGGGCGTCCGCGAGTTGGCCAGCAGGTCGACGACGCTGGAGATGCCGAGGGTGTCCGACAGCAGGATGAACTCCTGCCGGGCCGGGCCGCTGATCTGACCGGTGCGGGTGAGGAAGTCGATCGCGTACTGCCACTCGCGCTCGGTGACGTCGTTGCTCGTCAGGAAGTGGTGCAGATGCCGCACGAGGTCACCGAGGAGCAGCCCCACCCGCGCATCCGGGGCGTGGCCGAAGCTCGCGACCACCTGCTCGGTGAGCTTGCGCAGTTTCAAGTCGGCGGACTCGGCGGCCCGAGGAGCCGGGCGGCGTCCGTGCCAGGCGTCGCTCAGCAGGCCTTGGACGCCCTCGACGGTCGGCTTCCGGGGGTTGGGATACGGCGTGGACACGGCCAGTTCGGCGGCGCGCGGGAGGTCGGCCTCGGCCATGCCGAGCTCACGCAGCGAGGTGGGAACGTGCAGCGCCGCGATGAGGTCGAACAGCCCGCTCGGTGCGTCGGCGACGCCGAGCGCGCCGGCGATCCGGCTCATGGCGTCTTTCGCCGCCGGCGCGTTGTAGGCCATGACGTGCGGCAGCACGACCGTGTGGGTCTGCGCGTGCGGCAGGCCGAAGCTGCCGCCCAGGGTGTGGCACAGCTTGTGATGCAGGCCCATGCCGGCCGTGGCCAGGCAGGTTCCGGCCAGCCAGGCCGCGTGCAGCAGGTCGGCGCGCGCCTCCATGTCCGAGGGGTCGGTGGCGACCACGGGGAGCGCGCGTGCGATCCGGGAGATCGCGTCGAGCGCCAGTAGGTCGGTGACCGGGTTGGCGTCCGTGGAGTACAGCGCCTCCACGGCGTGCGCGAGCGCGTTGACGCCGCTGGTGACCGACAGGCCGGTCGGCAGGGTGCGGGTGAGTTCCACGTCGTAGACGACGGTCTCGGGCAGGATCGCGGGGGACGACCGCGTGACCTTCCGCCCGTCCCGCGTCTCGCCGAGCACGGGGGTCACCTCCGAGCCGGAGTAGGTGGTCGGGAGGATCACCTGCGGCAGATCGGTGCGCAGTGCCAGCGCCTTGGACAGTCCCGTGGTGGAACCGCCCCCGACGGCCACCAGGCAGTCGGCCGAGGAGCTCCGCAGGGCCTGGAGGGCCTGCTCGGTCACCTCCACGGGGGTGTGCATGACCGCGCCGTCGAACCCGGCCACCATGAGATCGCCGAGCGCGTGGCGGGCCCTCGCGGAAGCCTCCTTCGCGGACGGGCCGGACAGCAGCAGCACGCGGGAGCAGCCGAGCCGCTCGACCTCCTCCCGGAGCCGCTGCACCGTGCCGGCTCCGAAGACCACCCGAGAGGGGTGGGAGACGTGGGTCCAGGTCCTCAATGAGCTCCGCCTCACAACGTCGCCGTATCGCATGGGTCACCTGGAACCGAGTATCGGTCTTCCGCCCGGGTTCCTTCCTGCACGTTCGGCTCGTCTGCCTGCACGAAAGCCGCGCCAGGGGGTGCGCGACGGCGGTCCGGCGAAGGTCCGGGGGAGGTCCTGGGGAGTCAGCCCGCGCGGCGGACGGCGGCAGGGGTCGTGCCCATCCGGGCCCGCATCACCCGGGTGAGATGTTCCTGGTGGGAGAAGCCGCAGCCGACCGCCACCTCGCCGATGGAGGAGGTCCCGGTACGCAGCAGGCGGCATGCCTGCTCCAGGCGCAACCGCAGCAGGTGCTGGTGCGGTGACTCTCCCGTGCTCGCTCTGAACTGCCGGGTGAACTGGCTGACGCTCAGTGAAGCGGCGGCGGCGAGGTCGGAGAGCGGCAGCGGCTCGGCGAGCCGCTGCTCCATCAGCTCCCGCACGGAGGACAGCTGCCGCGACGAGAGCCCGCTCGGCGTTCTGCTCGGCGTGCGCTCGCGGCCGGCGCGATGCCGGTGCATGAGCTGGGCGGCGAGCATCGCGGTCAGGTGGTCCAGGTAGGTGCGTGCCGAAGGCTCCCAGCGCTGTATGACGCCTTGCAAGGTCAGCATGAGTTGCTCGACCAGGGTGTCGGTGGCGCCCAGCTCCTCGGCCAGCTCCACCGCCCGGCCGTCGTTGGCCTCGCGCAACGCCTTGTCCGTGAGGTACGCGTGCACCGTGTCGAGCCAGCCGCCGAGCTCCACCGCCAGAGCGCGACCGGCCGGGTGGAGGAAGAACCCTCCGGGCGGCACCTTCCGCGAACGCCGCGATCTGCCCTGGCCGCGGCTCACCGTGACGGGGCCGTCGAGGTGCAGGACCAGCAGATGGGTGGCCGCGGGGGGGAACTCGGCGTGGTACGGCCGTTCCCGCTGGGTGGAGACGTACAGATGCTCCCACCCGAGACCTGAACTGTCGCGCCGGGGGGTGACCCACGGTTGGCGGAGTATGCCGCACGTGTCGCCCAGACCCAGCTCCCCCATCCTCGTGCCCCCCTCGCACCGAGAATCCGCAGTCGGCTGCCGATCCTACAAACGTCCTCAACGGTGGACGCGGCCGGGCCGTGGCCGCTTCGCGGGTTCGAGCCCGGTGCCGCGACCGACGAACCTGGCGAAGAGTCGTGTCCCACCGGCTCGAGGTGCCGCCAACCGCCCCCGCTACGTCCTACTCCTACGGTTCCCAGGCGCGGAGCAGGTCGAGCAGCCCTGTGTCTCCGTCAACGTGCAAGGATTCGGCCGGGATACGGTCGTACAGGTAGAGGACCAACTCACTGGCCGTGCCATGGACGGAGACGCCGGCTGCGTCCGAGTCCTCGCCGGTCGCGGCAGTGGGCGCGGGGATGCGGGTGGAGCGTGCGCCGTCGCCGTCGGCCGTGAGGCGCCAGGAGCGGCCCTCGGCGGCGTGGAAGTCGAAGGCCGTGGGCTTGTGCGGCCAGGCACTCCGCGTTGCGCAGACAGTGAACAGGAACTCCTCCACACCGTCGAGTGCCACCTCGACCGGCAGCGGCCGCGGGGCGCCCCCGGTGAGCTGGGCGTCGTACGTGTGCACCGCGGTCTCCTGGGCCCGATGCCGGGCGATACCGCCGGAGGTTTGCGGTGACTGCGACGCAGGCCACCACGTCCAGCTACCGCTCTCCGGTCCTGCCTCGCGCAGGGCGCTCAGCAGAACCTGCGTCGACGCGGCCAGCCAGGCCAGCAGGGCCTCACGCTCCCGCGGCAGTTCCAGAGCGGCGCGCGCGGCGGCGGCCTCGGCCGGGGGAGCGTCGGCAGGCCCCGCGCCGACGATGGCGGCCCAGAAACGGTCTCCCCCACCCAGGTGCTTCACCAGATCGAACAGCGTCCACTCGGGGCAGGTCGGCACCTGTGCGTCGAGACTGGGCGCGGCGGCGACCGCGGCGCGGAAGGCGGTCGACCGCTCATCGATCAGTCGAAGCAGGTCAGGGAATTCAAGACTCTTTTCCACGCCGGATGTCTATCACCGTGCTCCGGTGATCGGACAGCGATTTTCACAGTCGCCGCCGGTTGGCCATCACGGACGTCGTCCTCGCCTCCCACCGCTCAGGTGACAGGCTGCGCACTGCTGCGAGGACGCTGGTGGTGGCGGTACGCCCGGTGTCGTGCCTGTGGGAGGAGTTCGCCCAGACGGCCGGGGAGCTGCTCCGAGCTTGATGGCCACCCGCGATCGAGGCTCCCCGAGCAGGCTCAGGCGCAGGCCTCGCCGATCTTCTTCAGGCTGGCGGTGCCGTCGGCGATGGCCTTCTGAGCGCCCGCGATCGCCGACTTCTTGTTCGTGATCTTGAGCTGCTTGAGTTCGGCGGCGAAGTCCTGGAACGCCTGCTTGATCGTGGTGTCACCGGCTGCGGCCGCCATGGTCTCCAGCTCGGTGGCCGCGCCGGACACCGCCTTCTTGAGCTTCGCGGGGTCCTCCGCGCTGGAGCTGAAAGCGGAGAGCTTCTCGCCGATCAGTGGCGGGGCCTCGTTGCACTCCTTGGGCGCCGCCGATGCCGGGCTCGATCCACAGGACGAAGCGAGCGCCACCGTGGCCACCATCAAAGCCGCATATGGGATTAATCGCATGGCGGTACCGTAGCGATGGCGAAAAGCTCCGGCCGCCGAATCGGCCATCGAATGCCGTTGAATGCCGTGACCGGCGACGACGCATGCGGATCTCCACATCAAAAGCCGCCGCCGTCTGAAAGATTCAGGAACGAGGCCGTGCGCCGGCGACACCGGCCGCCGCCGCCTCACGGTGTCGCGGTGTCCCGGCGTCGTTCTGGTGCTCCGCCCACCTTCGGGTCGGCGGGCTGCGCGGTCTGCGGAGGCGGACGGTCTTCGTGTCAGGCGTCGCGCAGCAGGCCCTGGACGCGCGGGTGTCGCGGTGTCATCCGGGTTTCCGGCTGCACGTTCGGCGCATCTCGCTGCACGAAATACGCAAATATGCTGATCTAGGTCGTAGATCGCCTAAACGGCTCGATAACCTCCGGATCACTAGCTGTGATCCATCGGGGGACAAATGCGTATCCGTAACTCTGCCCGCCTGGCCTGCGCCGGTGCCGGGGCTCTGCTTACCGCCGCCGGCCTCGTCATCGCCGGGGCCCCGGCGTACGCCGCGGACGAGTCGAACCTCTCCGTCATGCCGTTGAGCACCCAACTCGCGAAAGGCGTCACGGAGGCCATCGCCAAGCCGTTCCAGTTCCGGGTCGTCAACTTCGGCGAGGCGAAGGCCCAGGCGGTCACCGTCACCGTCGATGTCGGCAAGCTGGACAAGACGCGGGTCGGCTACGTCGTTCCCAGCGGCTGCGTCGCGAACGCCGGGGGCTACACCTGCAAGCTGGGCGACATGCAGGACTTCACCCACAACGTCGGTGTACCGCTGTACAGCCTGGGGGAGGAGGGCCCGGCCGGCGCGCTGTCGGTGAAGGTGGCCGGGGCGACCCCCGACCCCTACCTGGACGACAACAGCGTCGAAGTGCCGGTCACCGTCACCGCGGCGGGCTACGACCTTGTCCCGTGGGCCCAGGATGTGTACGCCGACGTCGTGGTCGACCGCGACGACGACGGCGAGATCGGCCTGACCCCGGTCAAGGCGGGGCACAGCGCCGTCCTCGACTGGGCCATCCACAACTACGGCAGCCGTCCGGCCGAGGGAATCATCCGCTACGGGTTCATCCTGCCCGCCGGCGTCACCTTCGCCAAGCAGCCCGTCGGCTGCCGCACACAGGTGGTGAGCGGCCAGACCATCGCGGACTGCGAGACGCCGTACAGCGTGCTCCAGCCCGGCAAGTCCTTCGCCACCCCGATAAACGTGAGGGTCGACGGCGACGGGACCGACACCGTGATCGGCAACCTGTCGTTCCATGTCGACGGCCCTACAGCCGAAGACGTCGACCCAGGCGATCATGACACCTACTTCGAGGCGTTCACCAGGCGCTAGTGACGGCACCCGAACCAGGTGACGACGAGCCGAACCCGTCCGCCCCGCGGGCGGGTTCGGCTCTGGGACGCGATCGCTTGAGGCGCGCGCCAAGTCTCAAGTGCCCGTCGCGCTCTCGTCCCGTCGGCTCAGCGGTTGGTCCACAGGTGCCAGAACCAGTCGCCCTCGGAGCAGGTGTAGTGCTCCCAGTGGCCTCGGTCGATCCCTCCCTGGCCGGCTGCCACGCAGTTGGAGTGACTCGTGTACCAGTTGCGGTACACATCGTCACCGGCGGGTCGCTGGGCGGCGCCGCCGTCTTGGGGCACGACCACCCCCGCCGGCAGTCGCGTCGGCCGGGTAGCCGCCGTGGCGGGCAGGGCGACGGTGCCGACTGCCGAGACCAGAGCGGCGGCGACGGCCAGGCGGCGGGTGAGAGTGGGAACGCCGGACAGCGTCAAGGGAGCCTCCTAGGCGGTTGTGGCGGTCACCCGAGACCCTGATGCAACCTACAGTCATCACACAACTACCCTGAGTGACATATTCGCCTGTCGCTCGGTCTCCACCGTGAGTTGACCATGCGCAGCCGGACGGCCCACAGTGAGCGCATGAACAGGGCTCTGGCCGTGCTGACCTTCGGCGCGCTGCTCACGCTGCTGATCGGGGTCGTCGCGTCTGGAGAGTCCCTGCCGTCGCTCGTGCTCGGCGCGGTGTTCACCGCGTTGGCCACCGCCGGCTTCTCGTGGGTACGTGCGCGCAATCAGCTGGCCTGGTCGCTCGGGTACGTGGCCGTGCAACTGCCGGTCGCGTTCGTCGTGTTCTCGCTGAGCGCTGGGGTCGCCGCGACGCTTCTGCTTGTTGTGCTGGTCAGCCAGTGCGTGTTGCTACGGTTGCCGCTCGCCGCGACGGCGGTCGTGGTCGGGCTGGTCCCGTTCGTCCACCTCGGCATGTCGTGGGGTGAAGGGCTGCGGGAAGGGCTTGGGATACTTGTCGCCGCGGCGTTCGCCGCGATCGTGACGGAGTTGCTGCAACGCGAACAACGCGCCCGTGTCGAACTGGCCGAGGCGCACGAGCAGTTGCGTGACTACGCCGCGCAGGCGGAGCGGCTCGCAACCGTGCAGGAACGCAACCGGGTCGCACGGGACATCCACGATGGGCTCGGGCACTCGCTCACCGTCGTCCAGATGCAGGTCAAGGCCGCCCGTGCGGTCCTGCCGACCGACACCGCCAAGGCCGACGAGGTGCTCGCCAAGGCCCAGGACCAGGCCGAGGCCGCACTCGCCGAAGTACGCCGCTCGGTCCGCACATTGCGCGAACCACGCGAAACCCCTCCCCTGCCCGATGCCTTGCAGGCGTTGGCCGAAGTGACATCCGCCGCGGGCGTGACCACCAGCGTCGCGATATCCGGCGAGCAGCGACCGTTGCCTGACGAGACGCGCGAGGCCTTGTTCCGTGCGGCGCAAGAGGGTCTGACCAACGTCCGTAAGCACGCGCAGGCAACCCGTGCCGACTTGGTCCTGGACTACGCTGACACCGCCGTCCGGCTGGCCGTCCGCGACGACGGCGCCGGCTCCGCTTCGACGCCTGCGTCCGGTTTCGGCCTGGTCGGGCTCCGGGAACGCGCCGAGCACCTGGGCGGACGGTTGAGCGTCGAGTCGGCACCGGGGGCGGGCTACACATTGAGCATGGAGGTTCCCGGATGAGCCCGGTCCGCGTCCTGTTGGTCGACGACCAGGCTCTGTTCCGCGAGGCCCTGGCCACCCTCCTGGCCACGCACGACGCCATCGAGGTCGTCGGCGAGGCGGGCAACGGCGACGAAGCGATCCGCCGGGCCGCCGAGCTCACCCCGGACGTCGTCCTGATGGATCTGCGCATGCCCGTCCTGGACGGCGTCGCCGCGACCCGCCGCCTGCGTACCGACCACCCAGGCATCGGCATCATCGCGCTGACGACGTTCGACGACGACGAGGACGTGTTCGCCGCCCTTCGCGCCGGAGCTTTGGGCTATCTGCTCAAGGACGTCTCCTCGGCCCAGCTGATCGAAGCCGTCCTGGCCGCCGCCCGCGGCGAGTCGGTGTTGCAGCCGTCCGTCGCCGCGAAGGTGGTCGCCCAGTTCGTCCGCCTGCCCTCGACCGGCGCCCCGGAGCCGCAGCCACTGGTCGTGCCGCTGTCCGGCCGCGAACTCGAAGTCCTCCGCCTCCTCGCCACCGGCCACAGCAACCGCGAAATCGCCGCAACGCTTCACCTGGCCGAGGGCACCGTGAAAAACCATGTCACCAACGTCCTGTCGAAACTGAACGCCCGCGACCGCACCCAAGCCGCATTGCGCGCACGGTCACTCGGTTTGCTCTGACCGTTCCCGCCCGGGTCATGGTCACGTCGTGACCTCGGGCATGACCTCCGGCACATGGCAGAACGGCGGCCGGCGGCGACTCTTGCCGGTATCAGTCGATGCCGAATCAGAGGGGACGTCATGGCGACCATGGGAGCCACCCGGAGTACGAGTCGCAAGCTGGGCCGGTTCGTCTGGCACTACGTCGAGATGGTGATCGCCATGCTCGCCGGGATGTTCGCGCTGGCACCGCTGTGGCCGGACGCCTGGCTGGCACGGCCGGAGGTCGACGCGCTCGTCATGGCGACGAACATGACCATCGGAATGACCGTGGCGATGGTCTTGCACAGGCATTCGTGGGCGCGGATCGGTGAGATGGCGGCCGCGATGTACTTACCGTTCCTCGTCTTGCTGGTGCCGTTCTGGCTCGGGGCGTTGTCCGCCATGGGGTTGATGACGGCCGGGCACGTGATCATGTTCCCGCTCATGCTGGCCGCCATGGTGTGGCGCCGCGACCACTACTGGCACTGAGGTTTCGATGCGCACCTTCCTGCGCCGCGCGCTCGCGGTGCTCGCGGTTCTCCTGATTCCGGTGGCGGGCGGGGCGATCTCCGCCCACGCCGCGTTGGACGCCAAGTCCGCACCCGGGCCGGACCGGCCCGTTCCCGCCGCCGCTCCTCCGGCTTTCGACCCCGCCAAACCGACCGCGGTCGTGGTGATCGGCGACAACGGGGCCGTCGTGTCGGATGCCCTTGCCCCCTACGAGATCCTCGTCGCCTCGGGCCGGTTCAACGTCTACACCGTCGCGTCGCGAAGGCGTCCGCTGCCGTTGACCGGTGGTCTGGACCTGGTGCCGGATCTGAGCTTCGCGGATCTCGCCGGACTCACCGGCGGTGCCGCGCCGACGCTCGCGGTCATCCCCGCGATGCCGGACGTCGGCCGGCCCAGTACCGGCCCTGTCACGACGTGGCTGCGTGATCAGGTGAGCCGCGGCACGCTGTTGCTGAGCGTGTGCAACGGCGCCGGTGTCCTCGCCTCGGCGGGCCTGCTCGACGGCCGGCCCGCGACCGCGCACTGGATGCGGATCGGCTCGTTCGAGTCGGACTATCCCGCAGTGAACTGGGTGCACGGCAAGCGTTTCGTCGACAGCGGTACCGTCGTCACGACCGCAGGCGTGTTGTCCGGCATCGACGGAACCCTGCACATGATCGAGCGCTTGGCCGGTTCGACGGTGGCGGCGAACGCGGCCAAGGCCGTGGGCTGGCGGTACTACGGCAACACGCCACCGGTCGTGACCGGCATCGCCATGCCCGCCCCGGCCGCGATCGTCAACGCGGGTTGGACGTGGGCGCCGCCGACCGTCGGCGTGGTGCTGACGCCGGGTGTCGGCGAAATCGACCTGGCGTCGGTGTTCGACACGCACGCCCAGTCGCTCGCAGACCGGACGTTGGCCGTGAGCGCGGACGGCGGCCCGATCCGGTCACGGCATGGCCTGACGTTCCTGCCCCGCGCCGATCTCGCTCACGCGGCCCCGGACCTGGATCGCTTGCTCGTGCCCGGAGCAGGCGTTCGCCTGGGCCGGGTCCCCGACGGCCTGGAGCCGGTGTACGTCCACTCCGGACAGGACTTCGCCTACAACGACGCCGTACGGGACCTGGCCCGGACAGCGGATGTGGCCACCGCCCGCTGGACCGCCGAGACCATGGAACTGCCGACCGGCGGCCTGCGACTGGACGGCCCGGCATGGCCGTGGCAGCAGACGGCGTCGCCCATCCTGTTGATCCTCTTGGGTAGTGCCGCGGTGATCTGCCTGCCGCGCCTTCGGACCATCGTGAACGCTCTCGTCCGGGCCTGATCGCGGCGGCGCCATGACCGGCAGAGGACGCGGCGGCGGCTCGGTCCAAGCACCGCGAGAGACGACCTGTCGAGACGACGGCACCTGTCACTCGCCGTCAAGCAGCACGTCCTTGGCATGCAGCGTGTCGAGGTACTCCTTGACGTGGATGATCTTTCCGTCGCGGATAACGAACAGCATGTGGAACTGGTTGTTGTAGACCGTGCCGGCGGCCGAGATCCCGTGCGTCTCCGTCTCGACGGCGACCCGGTCACCCTCAGCTGTCATAGCGTTCACCTCAACCTGCACGCCGTGCGGCAGGGCCGAGGCGATGGTCCCGAGCAACCGCCGGTGTTCGGTCATGGTGCGCTCGCCGGCCAACGCGAACTGTTCCGGCTTCCCGGCGATCCACCACGTGGCGTCGTCGGCCAGCAGCGCGTTGGCCGCATCTCGCTCACCGGCCGAGACATGCCGGTAGTAGTCGCGAACGATCTGCTTGTTGTCGCTCTCCACGCTCATAGGGTCTCCCTGGGTCTAGAGGTCCTCACGATGCGCCGGCCGAGACAGCCCAAAAGGCAGGGCATCATGAGAGCCGTGGCGTCGTCCATAACGGTGTCGCTGAGTACGCCCCTGGGTGACGCGGGTGGTGCCGTCCCGCCGCCGCAGCATGTCCGGCAGCACCGACCGGACGATCGTCATGGGCGTGTTCAGGTACAGGTCGATACAGGGGCGGATGAGCGACGGATCGAGCTCGGCTGCAGGCGGGAACGGGTCCTTGGCGATCGGCCCGTACTGGACCACATCGATGTGTCCGTAGCGGGCGTTGATCGCTGAGATCAGATCGGGAATCTCGTCCGGTCGCGAGAGGTCGGCGGTGAACGCCGACGCTATGCCGCCGGTCAGCCTTGGGCGACCGGGCCGTGAGCCGACGCGCGCCAAGGCGAATCGGACCGGGATCAGCACCCCGGACGTAGTGATCACCATCTACGATCACGAAGTTGGCGCGAGTTCGCTGCTGTCAGGGTCAGCTCATCGTGGCTTCGTTGACATACCGTGCGACCGGAAACCGTTTCGCGCCCTGCGCGAAGCGGCTGTTCTCTTCAGTCAGTCGTCGTAGGAACTCCGGCGACGACGTGGGCCCGAAGCCGACCTCTTCCCGGCCCTCGTCTATACCTGTGAACGCCGCGTCGCAGAATTCGTCGACGTCCGCGCCGTGCGCTGTCCCGGGGCCCGCCAGATCGGTTGCGACAGCCGGCGGAATCAGTTCCGTCACAGTGACTGTCGTGCCCTCCAGCGCGTAGCGGAGGTTCATCGTGTAGCTGTGGAGCGCTGCTTTCGCCGCGCTGTAAGTCGGTGCGAACGGTTGCGGGTTGAAGGCGCCGCCGGACGTGACGTTCACGATCTGACTGTCCCTGCCATGGGCCAGCAGCAGCGGCGTGAGCAGGCTGACGAGATGGATGGGCGCGGCCAGGAGAAGGTCGATCTCATGCTGGCGCTCATGCCACGCGGCCCTGTCCCGTGCGATCTCCACGCGCCGCTGTATGCCGGCGTTGTTGATCAGCACGTCCAGGTCAGGGAACTCCGACGTCACATGGTGCGCCAGGCGTTCGCGATCGGCGGGTATCGCGAGATCACCGGCGAAGGTCAGGACGCCGGGCAGCTGTGCCCTGACTCGGTCGAGCCGCTCTTCCGAGCGGCCGGTGACAAGGAGCTGGTCGCCGCGTCGATGGAACCGCTTCGCGAGGCCGAGGCCGATGCCGGTGGTCGCCCCGGTGATCAGGACCACTCTTGATGTTGACATGTAAACAGGGTGCTTCCCTTGGTGTTTACATGTCAACACGGGATGTAGGGTCCGACCTGTGAGCGGACCGTTGACGGATGAGCAGCTGGCGCGATGGGCGCTCTGGAAACAGGCCACGGATGTGGTGATGCGTCAGGTGGCGCAGGAGATCGCTGCAGTGACCGGGCTGTCGAGTGCGGACTTCTCGGTGCTCACCAGATTGGTCGAGGAGGGCGGAGGGGCGTTGCGTCAACAGCGGCTGGCCGACGATCTCCGGTGGCAACGGAGCCGGCTGTCGCGACATCTCGGGCGGATGGAAGCCCGTGGCCTGATCACTCGCGAGGGAACGGGCCCCCAACGTTGGATCGCAGCTACTCGAACCGCGCGCCGGCTCGTCGTCGAGGCGCGAGTTGCGCATGCGGATGCGGTGAGGCGGCACCTTCTCGATGTCATCCCGAGCCAAGACGCCGACCTCTTCTGGACCCTGATCGAGGCTGTCGCCGGCCCAGGCGTCAGGCTGGAGCAGACAAGGATCGACACCCCCGGAGGCATTCACTAGCTGTACCCAGCCATCACGTTGGCGGCAGGCGGCTGACGGGCGCCCACTGTGGGGAGCGGCCGGGGGTGTCGTTGTCGTCAGTGTGGGGGCTGGTTTGTGGGCGAAACCGGGGCCGACCTGGACGCCATGCGGCAGGGATTGGAGGCGGTGAACGCCAAGCTGGACCAATCTGGGTGGAGGATGCGCCTTCCAGACTGGCCTTAGGAAAGCCGCGATGCGACACATCGAGCGGTCTCGACTGGACACCCCTTCCGGGACGTCTGGGCGACCAGTGGTGACGCATCAATCGATCGTGATGACAAACGTGACCCCAGGAGGTCGGCAAGTGGATGGCCGAGACCCGGGCCGAGCGGCTCAAGGCAGAAGGACAGCTACGCGGCGTCGACCGCAGAGAGACCACCGAGAAGGAGATCATGGGGCCGATACCGCGACTCGGCTGCGATGACCGAAGTCCTGAAGAAGGCGGACCCCGCTGACCGTAACGACCACTACACACAGATGGGCCTGCACCTCATCTACGACCCCCTCGAGAGGGTGATCGCAGTTGAAGCCAGGCCCAACATGCACAGGATACGTGTCCGAGGGGGGACTTGAACCCCCATGCCCATCACTGGGCACTAGCACCTCAAGCTAGCGCGTCTGCCTATTCCGCCACCCGGACGTGGTGCCTCACGCGGGATCGTCATCCCGCGTCGGCTGATACAGATTAGCACTGTCCCAGCCCTGCTTCATACCGGGATTCGATGCGCCAGGCCGAGGCGGCGTGAGGGGACGTCCCAGACGACGGCAGGATGGAGGCGGGTCACATCGGTCATCAGCCAAGGAGGCGCAATGACCCCATTGAACGCTGAGGACGAGGTCGTCGAGCTGTGCCGCGACCTGATCCGCATCGACTCGACCAACGCGGGGGACAACAAGGGCCCCGGCGAGCGCGAGGCGGCGGAGTACGTCGCGGCCAAGCTCGCCGACGTGGGCCTCGAGCCGATGATCCTCGAGTCCGACCGCGGCCGGGCCAGCGTCGTCGCCCGGGTCGAGGGGGCGAACCCGGGCCGCGACGCGCTGCTCCTGCACGGCCACCTGGACGTCGTGCCCTTCGACGCGGCCGACTGGCGCCACCACCCGCTCAGCGGCGAGATCGCCGACGGATGCGTCTGGGGCCGCGGAGCGGTGGACATGAAGGACATGGACGCCATGATCCTCGCGGTCGTACGGCAGCGGCTCGCCGCCGGGCGCAGGCCGCCGAGGGACGTCGTCCTCGCCTTCACGGCCGATGAGGAGGCCGGCGGCCATTACGGCGCGCAGTGGCTCGTCGACGAGCATCCCGAGGTCTTCGACGGCTGCACAGAGGCGATCGGCGAGGTCGGCGGCTTCAGCGTGACCGTCGGCGACAAGGGCCGGCTTTATCTGATCGAGGCGGCGGAGAAGGGCATCGCCTGGATGCGGCTGACCGCGAAGGGACGCGCCGGTCACGGCTCGATGCTCAACGACGAGAACGCGGTGACCCGGCTCGCCGAAGCGGTGGGCCGCCTCGGCCGGCACGAATGGCCCGTACGGCTCACGCCGACCGTCCAGGCGTTCTTCGAGGAGGTCTTCGAGGTCGAGGTGAAGGCCGAGGACGCCGAGGCCGCGGTGGCCACGCTCGGCCCGCTCGCCAGGATGATCGGCGCCACCCTCCGCAACACGGTCAACCCCACGATGCTCGAGTCGGGGTACAAGGCCAACGTCATCCCGCAGACGGCCACGGCCCACGTGGACGGGCGGTTCCTCCCCGGCTACGAGGACGAGTTCTTCCAGACGGTGGACGAGCTGCTCGGGCCGGACGTCGCCCGCGAGTTCGTCTACCACGACATCGCCGTCGAGACGGCGTTCAAGGGCCCGCTGGTCAAGGCGATGGCCGACGCGCTGCACGAGGAGGACCCCGGCTCGCGGGCCGTGCCGTACACGCTGAGCGGCGGCACGGACCTCAAGGCCTTCAGCCGCCTCGGCATCCGCGGGTACGGCTTCGCGCCGCTGCGGCTCCCGCAGGACTTGGACTTCTCGGGGATGTTCCATGGCATCGACGAGAGGGTTCCGGTGGATTCGCTCCAGTTTGGCGTTCGAGTGCTTGACCGTTTCCTCGATTACTGCTGAGAAATACGTTGCGATCACGTGCCGTGCCGCTACAGTGACTCTCCGTTGAGGGTTGGATCCGCACCGGGCGGACCCAGCGGACTCGGGAGGTCGCGTGACACGCACGCCGGATGAGCAGCGGGGGGCACAATCGCCCGCCGCCGCCTCACGCGTGCCGGTGACGCCTCCCGGGTCCGGTGAGAGGGGCCGGATGGCGCGGTTCGCGGCCGGCTTCCATCTGGGTCGCCTCCTTGTCGTCGGCGGGCTGATCGCCGCCGGCTGGCTGCTCGGCGTGATCTTCGGCGTCTTCGGCACGGCGGCAGCCGTGACCGGGGCCGGACCCCTGCACAGTGTCGCCGGGTCGGCTCTCCCCGGCCATTTCCCCATGACGGACCCGCCCGGCTCGCTCTCCTCGAGCGCCGGCGCGGCCTCCGCGGGGAGGTCCGACGGTTTCCCCACGGCGATCCACGAGGCATCGGTCAACGCCGAGGCCATGGCCGGGCGAACTGTCGACGGGCTCACCAGCCAGTCGAAGCCCGTGCTCCCCTCACCGTCCACCGCCGACCACGCCCCGGGTGACCAGGGCTTGGTCCCTCAGACAAGCGGTGGATCGTTCCTCTTCGGGGACGTCGCGCGGTCGGCGATCGAGCCGCGCTTCACCACGCTGACCGCTCCCGCGGCAGCGCTGACCCCTCCGGTGGTCCGCACAGCGGCGGACGACCCTTCTTTCTCTCCGGACTGATCCCGCCTTCGCACCGGTCCCCGTCCTGATGGCTGACCGGTGCCTTCGCCTGCCCGCCCCGTGGTGCCCGGGCGGCAGGCTCCCGCGCGGGTGACGCGGAATCTCCCACCCTCGTGACTGTCCGTGACCCCGCTGTGCTCTGGCATGGACATCTGTCGCGATCTGTCAGGTAACCCCCTTGTAGGACCACATTTAGGAGCTTCATCATGCGAACCTGGGCGAAGGGTTCAGCCCCCGCGGCGTTCCTCGCGGTCGGTGTCATGGCCTTCGGCAGCGGTACGGCTCTCGCCGACACCGACGGCGGCAACTCCGTCGGCGGCGGCAACCAGGTGAACCTGCCTGTCACCCTGCCGATCGACATCAGCGGCAACGCCGTCGGCGTCGTCGGTGAGTCGGAGGCCTCCTCCCGGGGCGGCGCGGCCGTCCTCCAGGGCGGCGGCAGCGGTGCCGGGCAGAACCGGACCTCCGGCTACGGCAGCGTCCTCGGCGGCAACCAGGTGGTGGCGCCGATCACCGCTCCCGTCAACGCCTGCGGCAACGCGGTCGCCGTGCTCGGCGAGTCCGAGGCCGGCTGCAAGGGCGGCGCGGCCGTCCAGGGCTCGGGTTCCGGCCGCGGCGCGGGCGGCAACGTCACCAGCGGGAGGCACAGCGTCCTCGGCGGCAACCAGGTGATCGCGCCGATCACCGCTCCCGTCAACCTCTGCGGCAACGCCGTGGCCATCTTCGGCGACGCCACCGCGGGCTGCAAGGGCGGAGCGTGGGTCCAGAACGGCGCCGGTTCCCGTGCCGGCGGCAACCGCACCTCCGGGCGCTCCTCGGTGCTCGGCGGCAACCAGGTCGTGGCCCCGATCACCGCTCCGATCAACGTCTGCGGCAACTCGGTCGCGGTCATCGGCGAGGCGTTCTCCGGGTGCACCGGTGGCTCGTCCGTCAGCACCGGCCGCTGGCACGGCCACCACGGGTGGGGCGGGTACGGCCACGGGCACCACCACCCGGGCTCGACCGGCCACGACACCGACGGCCGCTTCTCGGCCGGCAGCGGCACCCAGGTGGTCGCGCCGATCATCGCGCCGACTCACGTCTGCGGCAACGGCTCGGGAAGCTGCCGCGGCGGCATCTCGACCTGGCACCGGCCGGGCGGCTCGGCAGGCGGCAACGTCACCAACGGGACGCACAGCGTCCTCGGCGGCAACCAGGTGGTGGCGCCGATCACCGCGCCGATCAACGTCTGCGGCAACGCCATCGCCATCGCGGGTGACGCGTTCGCCGGCTGCCGCGGCGGGGCCTCCGTCAACGGCGGCTGGAGCCACGGACACTGGAGCCACGGCCACTGGGTCCACGGCGGCTCGGGCGCCGGCCACAACGTCACCTCCGGACGCTCGTCCATCCTGGGCGGCAACCAGGTGGTGGCGCCGATCACCGCGCCGATCAACGTCTGCGGCAACGCCGTGGCCGTTCTCGCGCGGTCCCACGCGGGCTGCAAGGGCGGCGCGGCCGTCGTCGGCGGCACCGGCGGCGGTGGCAACATCACCTCCGGCCGGCACGGGATCCTCGCCGGCAACCAGGTGGTCGCCCCCATCACGGCGCCCATCAACGTCTGCGGCAACTCGGTCGCGGTCCTGGGCGACGCGGCCGCGGGGTGCCTGGGCGGCGCCAACGTCGGCCCCGGCCGCCACAACGGCCACTCCGGGTACTGGGGCCGTCAGCACGCCGCCGCGCGCGAGGGCATGATGTCGGCGGCACCCGCCAGCCCCATGCTGTCGGGGCTCAAGGAGGCCAGTGGCCTGTCGCAGCAGATGAGCTCCGCCGCGGTGCCGTCGGCGCCCGTCATCGGCGACCTGCCGAGCATGCTCGGCCTTCCCGAGTTGCCGAGCCTGCCCACGCTGCCCAGCCGGCCCTCCGCTCCCCGCAAGGCGCACGCCGCGAGCAGCGGCACCCCGGCCGCCCCGTCGGTCTCCAAGGTCACCGAGTCGGTGCCGGCGGCGCGGTCGCTGGACGGCGCGACCCGGTCGCTGCCCGTGACCAAGACGCTCGGCGACGCCACCAACGGTCTGCCGACCGGCGACCTGGGTGAGGCCACCGAGGCGCTGCCGCTGGACAACCTCGGCCTGATGAGCGCCGAGCAGCCTGTGGGTCTCACGGGGATGAACTCCGGTTCGTTCGCGGCGCTCGTCCTCGGCGCCATGTTCGCCGCCTCGGCGAGCCTGTTCGCCGTCACCCGCCGCTTCCGCTTCGGCAGGAAGTAAGGGATATCGATCGCCCGCGCCAGGGCGTCTCGGCGGTCGACCGTCCGCCGAGCGCCCGGCTCGGGCGACACTGACGCCCCCCGCGCATCCAGCGTGGGGGAGCACCGATGCTTTGCCCGTTCCGGGGGCGCGGCCCGGGGCGGGCAAAGCGCATTTGTCCATCCATCCAGCCGGGCAGCCGCGTTCCGTGGCCACGCCGGCGATGGGCGTGCGCCGGCCGTTTTCCAGCCGGGGGAAAGGCGTCCCGCGCCGTGAGATTCGCCCGTTGCGCCAGGCCGTACGCCACGCCGTGAAGCGGAGCGGCACGCCCGTGCCGTACGCTCACAGAGTGCGGGCGGCCCGGATGACCTTACGGCGGAGCCGGACGCGCCTGCTCCCATCAGGGTAAAGGCGCAGCCGATCGAGCTCCCAGTCGCCATGCTCCGCGTGCTCGGTCAACATCTGTCGCGCCACTTCGCGCGAGGTGCCACGGGGCAGGTACAAATCCAAGTAGGAGTAGTCGAGCACAGCCATTAGTCTCCGGGGGCGTGCTAGGGAACTCGATGGGCTCTATTCTGCGTCCTCATGGATAACAGGTCCAGGCGGCTTGCATTCCCGGACATAAGCGGGTAGCCCGAGGGGGAAGAACTTGCGGCGGCCGGTACCTTCATAACGGCCCCCTCGGGGTGCTGGAGGCCGGGTACGGCGACGGGGCTTCGGCGCCGAGCCGTAATGACGAGGGACCGCGAAGCCGGGGAGCACGGAACCCGGGTGCATGGGGAATGACAGCGGACAGCGAGGTAGGTAGCAGCGTGCCAGCCAACAACGGCAACGCCGGCGGAACCCGCCTGGTGATCGTGGAGTCGCCTGCCAAGGCGAAGACGATCGCCGGGTACCTCGGGCGCGGCTACATCGTGGAGTCGAGCATCGGCCACATCCGTGACCTTCCGGAGAAGGCCGATGACATCCCGGAGAAGTACAAGGGCGAGACGTGGGCCCGCCTGGGGGTGAACGTCGACAACGAGTTCGAGCCGCTGTACGTCGTCAACCCGGACAAGAAGTCTCAGGTGTCCAAGCTCAAGCAGCTTCTCAAGGACGCCGACGAGCTCTACCTCGCCACTGACGAGGACCGGGAGGGCGAGGCCATCGCGTGGCATCTGCGCGAGGTCCTCAAGCCGAAGATCCCGGTGCACCGCATGGTGTTCCACGAGATCACCCCGCACGCGATCCGCGACGCCGTGTCCAACCCGCGCGACCTCAACCTGCGGCTGGTCGACGCCCAGGAGACCCGGCGCATCCTCGACCGCCTCTACGGCTACGAGGTCAGCCCCGTCCTGTGGAAGAAGGTCAAGCCGCGACTGTCCGCCGGCCGCGTGCAGTCGGTCGCGACCAGGCTGGTCGTCGAGCGTGAGCGGGAGCGCCTGGCGTTCACCGCGGCCAACTACTGGGACCTGCAGGCCCTCTTCGACACCGGACGCGACTCCGACGACCCGCCGACGTTCAGCGCCACGCTGACCGGTGTGGACGGCAGGCGCGTCGCCCAGGGCCGCGACTTCGCCTCCACCGGGCGGCTCAAGGGCGGCGACATCCTTCATCTGGACGAGGCCGCGGCCACCGCCCTCGCCGGCAGGCTCGAAGGCGCGTCGTACGCCGTACGGTCGGTCGAGCGCAAGCCGTACACGCGCAAGCCGTACGCGCCGTTCCGGACGACGACGCTGCAGCAGGAGGCGAGCCGCAAGCTGGGCTTCTCCGCCAAGTACACGATGCAGGTCGCCCAGCGGCTGTATGAGAACGGCTACATCACCTACATGCGTACCGACAGCGTCACGCTGTCGGAGACCGCGGTCGCCGCCGCCAGGAGCCAGGCCGTCAACCTGTACGGCGCGGCGTACGTGCCGGACAAGCCGCGCGTCTACACCAGCAAGGTGAAGAACGCCCAGGAGGCGCACGAGGCGATCCGCCCGTCCGGTGAGCAGTTCCGCACGCCGGGCGAGACCGGGCTGTCCGGCGACATGTTCCGGCTGTACGAGCTCATCTGGCAGCGTACGGTCGCGTCGCAGATGAAGGACGCGGTCGGCGAGTCGGTGTCGGTGAAGGTCGCCGGGGCTTCCAGCACCGGTGAGAACGTGGAGTTCAGTGCCACCGGCCGCACGATCACCTTCCACGGCTTCCTCAAGGCGTACGTCGAGGGCGCGGACGACCCGTCGACCGACAGGGACGACTCGGAGAAGCGGCTGCCGGCCCTCGCCGAGGGCGATCGCCTGACGGCGGCCCAGCTGACCGCGCTCGGCCACTCGACCAAGCCGCCCGCCAGGTACACCGAGGCCTCGCTGGTCAAGGAGCTTGAGGACCGCGAGATCGGCCGCCCGTCGACGTACGCGTCGATCATCGGGACGATCCTCGACCGCGGGTACGTGTTCAAGAAGGGCACCGCGCTGGTGCCGTCGTTCCTCGCCTTCGCCGTGGTGAACCTGCTGGAGCAGCACTTCGGCAACCTCGTCGACTACGACTTCACGGCCGACATGGAGAAGGTCCTCGACGACATCGCCAACGACCGGGCCGAGCGGGTGCCCGAACTGCGCCGGTTCTACTTCGGCGAGGACGGCGACGAGGGTCTCAAGGAGATGGTCACCGACCTCGGCGAGATCGACGCCAAGGAGATCAGCTCGTTCCCCATCAGGGGGACCGACATCGTCATCCGGGTCGGCCGCTACGGGCCGTACCTCGATCGCGACGGCGCCCGGGTCAACATCCCCGAGGACATGGCGCCGGACGAGCTGACCGCCGAGAAGGCCGAGGAGCTGTTCTCCCGGCCGAGTGGCGACCGCGAGCTCGGAATCGACCCGGAGACCGGCCGGATGATCGTGGCGAAGGACGGCCGTTACGGGCCGTACGTGACGGAGATCCTTCCCGAGGAGCCCCAGCAGCCGGAAGGCAAGAAGCGGACGAAGAAGGCCGACGCCGTCAAGCCGCGGACCAGCTCGCTGTTCAAGACGATGTCGCTCGACACGATGACGCTGGAGCAGGCGCTGCTGCTGCTGAAGCTCCCCCGGGTGGTCGGTCAGATCGACGGCGAAGAGGTCACGGCGCAGAACGGCCGCTTCGGGCCCTACATCAAGAAGGGCACGGACTCCAGGTCACTCGCGTCCGAGGACGACCTGCTGACGGTGACCATCGAGAAGGCCAAGGAGTTGTTCGCGCAGCCGAAGGCGCGTGGCCGGGGGCGTGCGGCCGCGGCCCCGCCCCTCCGGGAGCTGGGCGACGACCCGGCCTCGAAGAAGCCGGTGGTGGTCAAGGAAGGGCGTTTCGGGCCGTACGTCACCGATGGCGAGACGAACGCGTCGCTCCGTAAGGGCGACACGGTCGAGGACATCACGATCGAGCGGGCCGCCGAGCTGCTCGCCGAGCGGCGGGAGCGTGCACCGGCTGCCCCCAAGCGTCCCGCCACCCGGGCCAAGGCGGCGGCGAAGAAGCCCGCCGGCACCTCCTGACCCTGCGCGAGGGTTGTCCACAGCCTCACCGGGTTGTCCACAGGCGGCCCGACGGTCGGCTCGCGCCCGGCCGAAACCCTCGTAGCATCAACCTCGCCGCCTGATCGCCAGGCGGCAGGAGGGGTTTTCGTGGGGTTCCTGGTCACGATCCTGGCGACCGTGGTCGTCGTGCACTTCTACCTGTGGTGGCGCCTGGTCAGGTCCACGACCCGCCCGGGGTCCCGTGCGCGCCGGGTGCTGACCTGGACGCTGGTCGGGCTGGCGGTGCCGCTGGTGGCGACCAGAGCGGGAGGCCGGATCGCCGGTGTGGGGTTCGAGCGCGTCGTCGCCTGGCCGGGCTACCTGTGGCTGGCGCTGATGTTCTACCTGGTCGTCTTCTCCGTGCTGGTGGAGGTTCCCCGGGCCGTGGCCCTGCTGCCGGCGAAGCGGGCGGGCCGCCGGGAGGCGGCGGCGTCCGTGATGGCGCCTTCGGCCATGCCTGTGGCGGCGGGCTCAGGGGCCCCTCTCGCGGAGGCCGGCGCCTCCGGTTCGCCGCCACATGAGCAGCAGGCAGGTGGGGCGGGGATCGACCGGCGGCTCTTCATCTCCCGCACGGCCGCCGCCGTCGCGGGGGCCGGCGCGCTGGCGACAGTGGGCTACGGCGTGACGCGCGCGCTCGGCGATCCCGTGATCGAGCGCGTCCCGGTGCGCCTGCCCCGGCTGGACCCGAGGATGGACGGGCTGCGGCTCGCCGTGGTCAGCGACATCCATCTCGGCCCGTTGACCGGCAAGGGGCACACCGAGCGCATCGTGCGCATGATCAACGGGCTTCGGGCCGACGTCGTCACGATCGTCGGCGATCTCGTCGACGGAAGCGTGGCCGAGCTGGGCCCCCTCGCCGCACCTCTCCGGTCCCTGGAATCCCGCTACGGGGCGTATTTCGTGACCGGCAACCATGAGTACTACACGGCCGAAGGCCCCCGGGAGTGGATCGACGAGCTCGACTCCCTCGGGGTCAGGTCACTGCGCAACGAGCGCGTCGAGATCAGGCATGCGGGAGCCGTACTGGATCTCGCGGGGGTGAACGACCTGAACGGCCAGGCGTCCGGGGACGGCCCGGACCTCGGCAGTGCCCTCGGCGGCCGGGACGCGGGCCGGCCCGTCGTGCTGCTCGCCCATCAGCCCGTCCAGGTGAGGGAGGCGGCCGCCCACGGAGTCGACCTCCAGCTTTCCGGGCACACCCACGGCGGTCAGATGGCGCCGTTCAACCTGATCGTCCCCTTGCAGCAGCCCGTGGTGGCCGGCCTCGCGTCGTTCCCGCGCGCCGGGGGCGGTGACACGCAGATCTACGTCACCCGAGGCGCGGGCTACTGGGGGCCGCCGGTCCGCGTCGGCGCTCCGCCGGAGATCACCCTGATCGAGCTCCATGCCTGACCGTCCCTGACGCTCCCTGCCGCGATGTCCCAAAGAGGATCTCCCCTTGAACTCGCCTCTGATCACACTTCGAAGGTCGCCGGACGTGTCGGGCGACGTGGCGTGGAGCCACCCCGCCAGGGGCCCGATCCGTCGCCAGGACCGGTCCGGCGGCACCGGGGAGAGTGCCTGATCTCGCCGGCGGAAAAGGCCAGAGCGATGACTGCGTCCGGACTGCGAGGGCATGCGAGACGTAATACCCTCAGGCCACGAGTAGGCGGGGCAAATCCGGCCCGCCCGCCGTTTCCCGAGCTACGCGAACACCTGGATACGCTGACATCATGAGCACCCCTGGCCGGGCCGCCGCGCGGCGCAAGTCGCCGCACGTGCTGGCCAACGCGCCGTACCGCAGGCTGTGGACGGCCTCGGCGGTCTGCGGCCTCGGCGACTGGCTCGCCGTCGTCGCGCTGACGGCGCTGGCGGGTGATCTCACCGCCGGCTCGGGCTACCAGGCGCAGATCCTCGCCGTCGGCGGCATGTTCGCCGTCGTGCTGCTGCCCCTGATCCTGCTCGGCCCGCTCGTGGGAGCCCTGGCCCACCGGTTCGACCCCAGGGCCACCATGGTCCTCGCCAACCTGGCCAGGTTCGTGGTGGTGCTGTCCGTCCCGCTGGTCGACCGCTACCAGTGGGCGCTCGGAGCGGCCTTCCTGATCGCCTGCCTGCACCTGTTGTGGGCGCCCGCCAGGGACACGGCCGTACCGGGGCTTGTGCGTGGGGAGCGGCCGGAGGAGGTCGACCGGCTCGGCCTGCTCGCCGCGTACGGCACGGCACCGGCCGCCGCCGTGCTGTTCGCCGCCGTGTCGGCCCTGATCACCATGATCGCGACGGCGGCTCCGGCGTTCCCCGTACGGGCCACGGATCTCGCGCTGGGTGTCGGCGCGCTGGGCTACCTGGTGTCGGGGGTGCTGCTGCTCGCGATGCGGCCCGTCCCCGTGGACAGCGCCCGGGTGCCTCCGCTGTCGGTGCCGCGGAAGATCATGGACGGCCGGCGCTCCCTGGGCCGCGGCCGGACCGTCGGGCGCCTGGTCACCGGCATGCTCGCCGTCCTCGCGGCAGGGGGAGCGCTGGCCGCCCTCGCCCGGCCCTACACCCAGCAGACGCTCAGGGGCGGCGACGCCGGCTACGGCACCCTGCTCGGTGCGCTTTTCACGGGAGCCGCGCTCGGCCTGTTCCTCGGCCTCCGGCTGCTCGGCGGGCTGTCCCGGCGCCGCGTGTTCGCCCTGGCGATCATCACGGGTGGGGTGGCCGTCGGGGCGTTCGCGCTCATCCACAACCTGGTGCTCGCCGTCCTGCTCGCCGGGGCGCTGGGCACCTGCGCCGGCATCGCCGGAGTCATCGGCTTCACGCTCATCGGCATGGAGGTGGAGGACGGGCCGCGCGGCCGGTTGCTTGCCTACCTGGAGTCGCTCGGCCTCGTCACGCTGCTCCTGGTCGTCGTCCTGGCCGCCGTGCCGGCTGCCGTCCTGGGCCCGCACGTCCTCGCGATCGGCGAGATGAGCTACAGCGTCGACGGGTCCACCCTGGTGCTCCTGCTGGCCGCGCTCGTCGTGGTGGTCGTCGGCGTCCGCGGCCTGCGGCGCCTGGACGACCGGCCGGACGTGTCCGTCCGCGCCGACCTGCTGGCCGCGCTGCGGGGGGAGCGGCTCGCTCCGGAGGAGAGCGGCGAGACGCCTGGCCTCTTCGTGGCGTTCGAGGGCGGCGAGGGCTCGGGCAAGACCACTCAGTCGCGTCTGCTCGCGATCTGGCTGCGCGACCAGGGGTTCGACGTCGTCCAGACCCGGGAGCCCGGCTCCACCAAGGTCGGCATGCGGCTGCGCGCCATCCTGCTCGACGCCGCCCATCAGGGCCTGTCCGCGCGGGCCGAGGCCATGCTTTACGCCGCGGACCGCGCCGAGCACGTCGAGAAGGTCATCCGGCCGGCCCTGGAGCGTGGCTCCACCGTCATCTCCGACCGATACGTCGACTCCTCGCTCGCCTACCAGGGCGCCGGCCGCTCCCTCGATCGCGACGAGGTGGTCAGGGTCAACACGTGGGCCACGGGCGGCCTCGTCCCCGATCTGACCGTGCTCATCGACCTGCCTCCCTCGGTCGGGCTGCGCAGGATGGCGTCCCCCGCGGACCGGATCGAGGCCGAGCCCGTGGAGTTCCACGAGCGGGTGCGGCGGGAGTTCCGCTCGCTGGCGGCGGCCGAGCCCGACCGCTATTTCGTGGTCGACGGCACGCTGCCGCAGAACGAGGTGTCGCGTCTCATCCAGGACCGCGTGCGGGAGATCCTGCCCGACCCGGTGCCCCACGAGACGGAGGCGGCCACCGGGACGATCCCGGCGATCCGCGACTGACTTTTCCACAGCTTGTGGACGACGGGCGGAGCCGGCGTGATCGCGAGGGTAGGTTGAGGGCGTGAGCGTGTTCGGGGATCTGGTGGGCCAGGACAAGGCCGTCGCCTTGCTTCGCCAGGCCGCGGGGGCCGCCGCCGAGGCCGTCGCCGGTGGCCGCGGCGCCGGCATGACCCATGCCTGGCTCTTCACCGGGCCGCCCGGATCGGGCAGGTCCACCGCGGCCCGCGCGTTCGCGGCCGCCCTGCTCTGCCCGGATCAGGGGTGTGGCCACTGCGAGGCCTGCCACCAGGTGGACGTCGGCTCCCACCCCGACGTGACCTTCGTGCGCCCGGAGGGCCTGTCGTACAGCGTGCGCCAGACGCGGGAGCTGGTCCTCAAGGCGGCCGGCGCTCCCACGCTGGGGCGCTGGCGGATCGTCCTGTTCGAGGACGCCGACCGGGTCACAGAGGCGGCGGCCAACGCTCTGCTCAAGGCCATCGAGGAGCCGCCGCCGCGTACGGTGTGGCTGCTGTGCGCGCCTTCCCCCGACGACATGATCATCACGATCCGGTCCCGGTGCCGCGTCGTGACGCTCCGCACGCCCCCGACCGAGGCGGTGGCGAACGTGCTCGCCACGCGCGACGGAGTCCCGCACGAGACCGCGCTGTTCGCGGCGCGGGCGGCGCAGGGGCACATCGGCCGCGCGCGCAGGATCGCCCTCGACGAGCAGGTGCGGCGGCGCCGCGACGAGGTGCTGTCGATTCCCCGGTCGCTGACCGGCGTCGGGGACTGCGTCGCCGCCGCCGAGCGACTCGTGAAGATCTCCACGGAGGACTCCGACGCCGCGACCACCGCGCTCAACGAGGTGGAGACCAGCGAGCTGCGCAAGGTCTACGGCGAGGGCTCCTCGGGCAAGGGCCTGAACAGGGGCCTGGTCCGTGGTGGCGCGGGCGCTCTGAAGGATCTGGAGAGCCTGCAGAAGTCGCGGGCGACCAGGATCAAGCGCGACTCCCTCGACCTCGCCCTGCTTGATCTCGTGGCGTTCTACCGGGATGTCCTGGCCGTTCAGTTGGGCGCGGTGGTCGAGCTGGCCAACGAGGACCGCCGCCACGAGGTCGAGGCCCTGGCGCGTGCCTCGTCGCCGGAGAGCACGCTCCGCCGCACCGATGCGATCATGAAGTGCCGGGAGCGCCTCGCGGCCAACGTGAATCCGCAGATCGCCGTCGAGGCCATGACCCTCGCCCTCCGTAGCCCCGTCTGACGTGCGGAGACGGGCGGGCCGCGCCATCGCCGAGAGTGTGGGGCGCGCGGATGCGGGCGGCCCGGCCATGGTCCCGCTAAGTCATCGACGTCGCCGGGAAGCAACCTGACCGAGTGTTCCGCGTCTCTGGTACATGAAGGCCGAAACGCTCGATCTCGACGAATCCCCCGGGGGGCCGATGAGCGCCTCGCCCACATCGGCGGGCGCCGACACCATCACCGGAATCTACGTCGAGCATGCCCTTGGCCTCACCCGGCTCGCCCTCATCATGGTCGGTGACCGGGAGAGCGCGGAAGACGTGGTCCAGGAGGCGTTCCTCGGCCTCCACCGACGGTTCGGGGACCTGCGCGATCAAGAGAAGGCGCTGGTCTACCTGCGCACCGCCGTCCTGAACAACGCGCGCACCGTGCTGCGGCGCAGGCGGCTGCCGTCCTGGTTCGCCGGTACCTACGATCCGCCCGTCTGGTCGGCCGAGTCGGCCGCACTCCTCGGCGCCGAGCGGCGCGAGGTGATGGAGGCCCTCCATCGCCTGCCCCGCCGCCAGCGCGAGGCCCTCGTGCTGCGCTACTACGCCGAGCTGTCCGAAGAGGAGACGGCTCAGGTCATGGGGATCAGCCGGGGCACCGTGAAGTCCACCACCTCCCGGGCGCTCGACGCGCTCGGCCGCCTCCTGGGGGAGACGCGATGAACGACATCGTCAACCGGCTTCGCGACGCCACCCACCGCGTGGGCGAGACGATCGGCGAGCCCCCGCCGCTCGACCTCGACGTCCGCGGGCGGGCCGGGCTGCGCCGTACGCGGACCGGGACGAGGACCGGGATGAGGACCGGGACGAGGACATGGTTTGTGCCGGTGGCGGCCGCGGCCTCTGTGACCGTCGCGGTCGCGGTGGGCACGCTGGTCGGCGGGGGCGCCGCGATCAACGTGGCCGGGGCGACGACCGCGGGCCCGGCGGCGGCCCCCTCGTTCATCGCGCGGACCTGGCACGGCGGCATCCAGATCATGAGCGTCGCCGACGGGAAGGTGACGGCCGAGCTGTCGCCGCCCGAGGGGGGTGGGTCGTTCACCCAGGTTCAAGCCGCCCAGGACAACCGGCTGTTCTACGCCGCCTCGCGAGGCGCCGACTGCGGGTCCCGCCTGTACCGTTTCACGCTCGACGGGACCGGCGAGGTCGAGTCCTACGGAGCCGTGGAGGCCGAACCGCCGAAGGGCACGTTCATCACGGCGCTGGCCGTGAGCGGGGACGGGGTGAAGCTCGCCTACGGCATCAAGCCGTGCCGAACAGGCGCCCCCGCGCTCGTGACCACCGACACCGCGACCGGCGACAGCCGTACATGGACGTCGGGGAAGGACGTCTCGGGTATCGCGGACGTCTCCATGAGCGCGGATGGTCGTTACGCGATCTTCCGCCGCTGGTCGGGCCTTCTGATGTCGGTCCGGGTGCCCCCGCCAGCGCCGGCCAGGTCGCCTGGAGCGATCGCACCGTCGCCGGACGCGAAAGCCGTGCCGCGCCCCGAGGCGTCGGGAGAGGTCCATCTCGATCCCAGGACCGGGGCGGTCAGGGAGCCTTCGGCGGCGGAACCGCCCGGGACGGTCAGGCGACCTGTGATGATCTCCGCCTTCCAGTGCCGCGGCGCCGGCACGTCCGAGCTCGCGCCGACGCCCAAGCCCGTACCGTCCTCTGCCGCGGCCCGCATCGCCCGGCCCGGCTCGGTGATGTTCTGCAGGAGCTCGTTCGACGTGTGGCTGCTCGACACCACCGCGTCGGGTGGCACACTCGACCAGGCTCGCAAGCTCACCTTGCGAGAGTCCTACGGCGACGTGTCCGGCGACATCTCCGACGTGGCCCTCACTCCCGACGGAACGCGAGTCATCGCCGCGTACGACGGCGCCATGAGGCCGCCCGGGACGAAGCGGTTCGCCGGAGGGATCATCGCGTACGGAACGGACGGGCGGCCGCGGGAGGTCGTCTTCCGCTCTGGTGATGGCGGGGGACTGCTCTCCCTGGACGTCGACGGCACCGGCCAGAACCTTCTCGTCCAGCGTGACGCCGAGACGGGAGTGATCAGCGGGTCGCGGTACCGTGCCCTGCCGAAGACGCGCGACGGCATCGTGAGGCCGATGTCGCCGGGCGGTCTCGCCTGGTAGACCCCCGCTTCCGCTCCTCCGGCGCCACGGGCGGCCGCCGGAGGAGCGTCGCCATGTGACAGTCCGTGCCGTACGACACGTATCGTTGGGGCGGGCGCACACCGCGACGAGTTCGAGGAGGGCCGGCTCTTGGGCATGATCATGGCCGTGAGCTTCACCCGGTACGGTCGGCTGTACTACCTCGATCCCGGCGGCCACTCCCCGAAGGTGGGGGACAAGGTGCTCGTCCCCACCGACTCGGGCCCCGAGGTGGCCGAGTGCGTGTGGGCGCCGCAGTACGTGAGCGACGACGTCGAGGGCCTCCCGGTCTGCCAGGGCGTCGCGTCCGAGGAACACCTCACCCGCGACGAGGGCAACCGGCGCCGCAGGGCCGAGGCGCGCAGCGTGTCGAAGCGGCTGATCAAGCGGCACGAGCTCCCGATGAAGGTGGTCGGCGTCGACTACCTGGACGCCGACAACATCTACACCGTGTACTTCTCCGCGCCCCACCGTGTCGACTTCCGCAGCCTCGTGCGCGACCTCGCCCGCAACCTGCGCGCCCGCGTGGAGCTACGGCAGATCGGGCCGCGTGACGAGGCCAGGCTTCAGGGCGGCATCGGGCCGTGCGGGCGCGACCTGTGCTGCGCGACGTTCCTCAAGGACTTCGAGCCGGTCTCGGTCCGGATGGCCAAGGACCAGGACCTTCCGGTCAACCCGCTGAGGATCGCCGGCGCCTGCGGACGGCTCATGTGCTGCCTGAAGTACGAGCACCCGCTCTACCAGGAGTTCCGCGCCTCGGCGCCACGAACCGGGCTGGCCGTGGACACCCCGGAAGGCCCGGGCACGGTCGTGGGCCACAACGTGCCGTCCGACTCGGTCATCGTCCGCCTCAACGACGGCGGCCGCCGCTGCGCCTGCTCGAAGGCCAGCGTCTGCGCCCCCCGCAAGCAACACGACGCGATGTACACCGAAGCGCAGACCGTGGCCGAGAGCGGCCCTGAGGAGTAGAAGAAGGCATGGCGGGCCGGCCGTGCCTTCTGCTCGCGATGCCTCGTAGTTCAGGAGGCCAGGTCAGTGATCCGGCCTTCGTCGCTCCTGTTTTCCGAATTGCTTCAGGCTCGCTGTCCAGAGCAGGTTACCGAGCCCTCGTTGCTTCCTTGTCTCTTCTGAGACGACGTCGACCCGGTAGGCGTACCAGCCACCGCCCACAGCCTTCGCGGGGAGCACGCCTCCTCAACGAAGGGAACGCCGATCTTGGCGGAACCATCCCCGCGTAGGCGGCCGGCCGCCGTGCGTCAGCCGTGACTGATGATCACCTTACCGAATCCGCCGCCCGACTCGCAGTACGCGAAGGCCGCCGGGACGTCCTCGAACGGGAAGACCCGGTCGATCACGGGACGCAGCCGATGCGCCTCGACGGCGCGGTTCATCTGGACGAAGTGGGCCCGGCTGCCCGTGGCCACCCGGCGCAGCACCGCGCCGGCCATGAACAGGGCCGCGGGATCGACGGGCGTGGCCCCCTCGGCTCCGGACAGCCAGTAGCCCACGAACGCCACCTCACCGCTGGGGGCGACGGACCTCAGCGACTGGTCGAGTGGTCCCGCCGCGTCGACGACGCGGTCGACGCCGACGCCGCCGGTCAGCGCGCGCACCTCGGCCGACCAGTCCGGGTGCTCCCGGTAGTCGATCACCTCGTCCGCCCCGAGCGCCCTCAGCCGGCCGGCCTTGGCGGCACTGGACGTCGTCACGATCACCCGGGCGCCGGACAGCTTGGCGAACCGCAGGACGAACAGCGACACGGCTCCAGAACCGAGGGTCAGCACGGTCGAGCCCGGATGCGGCGCCTCGCCGGTGGTGAGGGCGTTCCACGCGGTCACCGCGGCCAACGGCAGCGCCGCGGCCTCCTCGAAAGACAGGTGGTCCGGGACGCGGACCACGCCGTCCTCGCTCAGCAGCGCGTACTCGGTCAGCACACCGTCGATCATCGTGCCGAGCTGCGCGGCGTTCTCGCGCCTGAACGGGCCGTCGAGCCAGCGCGGGAAGACCGTGGCCGCCACGCGGTCGCCAGGCTTCACGCGGGTGACGTCCTGGCCGACGGCGACGACCTCCCCGGCCCCTTCACAGCCCGGCACCACGCCGGGCCGGACGGGAATCGGATAGTCGCCGGCCACCACCAGGAGGTCGCGGAAACCGAGGGAGTTCGCCCGCATCCGTACGAGGACCTGCCCGCGCCCGGGTTCGGGCTCGTCCCGGTCCTGGACGGTCAACCCGGCGAGCCCATGACCGGGTTCGAGTCGATAGCTCTTCATCGCAGCCCTTCACGCCGTACCGCTCCGTGCGCGGGCCACCTGGGACGCCGCGCGCCGATGTCGGGATCATGCGGGGCGGCCGCGATATCGGGCAATTCCCCACAGGGAATCGGCTGATGGCGATTACCGATCTCGGTGCCGATGGCGTCAGAGGTCATGACGTGGCTCCGGTGAGCTGGGCGTGAAGGCGCTTGCACTCGTGGACGAAGCGGATCGTCCGGCGGCTGCGCGCGAACTCGGCGACGACCGGAATCTCCCCGCGAGCGCCGGTCCAGCGTGCCACGTCGGCGGCGAAGGCGACGAGATCGGCGTGGGTCACGGTGATGCGCTGCCCCTCGCCCGGCAACATCCCGGGCAGCAGAGCACGCAGGATGCGCCACACCTCGTGGTGGCCGCCGGCGTCGGCCAGCTCGGTCAGGGCCGCGATGGCGGGGCGGGTCTCCTTCCAGGTGCGGCGCAGCATCAGCGCGAGGTGGCGGCCGATCGCCTCGGCGGGCAGCTCGCCCCTGGCGGCCATGCTCAGCGCCAGCGGGATCATGCCGGGCACGCCGTCGGCCAGGAGAAAGGCGAGGATCACCGCCGTGGACTCCCCCATCGGGCCCTGAGTGATCTCCAAGCCGGTGATCTCCGTGGGCGTCACCCACGCACCCCAGTGACCGCTCAGCAGGTAGGGCAGGAAGTTGACGGCCACGACCTCGCGGTGTGAGGGCAGCATGGCGGGCCACGCCTGGAGCGTGCTGCCGGACTCGTCGATCGCCCAATCGAACGGCTGACGCAGCAGCACCTCGTCGATCAGCCGATGGCCTGTCGGGGACGTCACCCGCAACACGGGCTGCAGCCTGACCTGTGTGAGGTGCTCCGTTGCGCCGTCGCCGAACTCGACCATGGACGCGCCCGACATGTGGCGCCACACGTGGCCGCACTCAGGGTCGGCCATGCCGCCACCGGCGAGCCAGCGGACGGCCGAGCGGGCCGCCTCCGAGTCGACCTTGGCGGCCCGGTCGGCAGCGGCCTGATGGCTGCCCCGGGGCAACCGCAGCAGCGCCTGCGCGAGGTCGGCCGGGGGCGGCTCCACTCCGGCGGCCGCGCAGGTCTCCAGCCGGTCGACCAGCACGTCGGGGTCGACGTGGCCGCTCATCCAGGTCGGCGTGGCCAGCAGCACGGGCGGCAGGGTGCCGTTCCTGAGGGCCTCGGCGAGCTCGGCGTAGCGATGCAGCAGGAAATCATGGGGCGGGGAGACCCGATTGGGAAGGGGTAACTGGTTGCGCCGCCGCCACTCGTGGCCCTCGGGCAACTCCTCGGGCATGAAGGAACGCAGCCGGGGCGGGACGAAGACGACGGTCACCTCCACGAGCGGCTCGCTCTGGCCAGGCGGGGGTACCTGCTCCTTCGCCCGCATCGCCGCGATCCGGGCGGGGTCCACACCGAGCTCGGCCATGCCCTCGTAGGCGAGGTCGAGGACGAAGGACGGCATGGCCTCCACGGAGTCGTCGTACAGGACGCCAGGCCTCGTCCGCGCCGGATGGATGGGGTCCGGCGGTACGCCGTCGTAGATCACCACGGTCTCTTCCTCGACGTCCTCGCTGTCGGTGCCGGAATCCCACGGCTGCTCGACGTCGGTGGGGGAGCCGTACAGGTGGATCCGGCCCCTGGCGAAGGGGATCTGCCGGTCGCCCTCGTAGGCCACTGCCCCGTCCGGGCCGTCGTCGCTGGTCCAGGTGATGAAGAAGGCGCGCAGCGGGGTGTCGTCGTCGAGGTAGCGGCCCTGCCGGTAGTCGCCGCTCATCATGATCCCCCAGGGCCCCCTATCCGGGGCGGGCTCCTCACCACGGGTGAGGGCGCGCACTCCCACGGAATGGTTCGCGTCGTCCCAGAACTTCTCCGGTTCGATCGGCGGCAGCTCCGGCACGCTCCCGGGAGTGACGAGCTCGGCGGACAGCGCCGACTGCCAGTCGGCGGGGTCGAAGCGCTCCTGTCTGGACCGCCAGTAACCCTGGCTCTGCTCGACGTGAGGCTTGAGCTTGCGGCGCAGCTCCGCCCGGTCGTCGGCGAACCCGGCGACGAAGGCCGCCAGCCAGCGCTCCTGGCCGATCCAGCGCTCGTGGTAGCCGGGGAAGATCGACGGCTCCGGGAACCGCCGCGCCTCCGGCAGCTCGGGCAGCGGCGGGAACTCCTTCTGCTCCAGCGACTCCTCGACCGGGGCCTCGCCGCCGAACCGCTCGGCCAGCTTCGCGCCCAGATCGGCGGGGAGGTGGTGGACGGCGTCGAGGATCGCCCCGGTGTGACCGGCGAACAGGCCGGCGTGTTTCAGGGTCAGCTCGGCCGCGCGGTTGCGCACGTCGAAGGACTTGTGCGCGTACGCCGTGGTCAGCGCGGTCACGAAATCGGCGGCCACCTCGGGCGTGGCCCGGATCGCCTGGTCGAGCCAGCGCAGGCCCGTGGCGGCGAATTTGGCCTCGTCCCGGAAGGTGAGCGCGTCGACCGCTTCGACCAGGTCGGCGTGGTCGAGCGGCATCGCCCTGCGGACCTGCCCCGCGGCCAGCTCGGCGACCGTGCCCGGAGCCGACGGCAACAACCGCAGGTAGTCGCGCAGGCGGGACGCGGACTCCGCGGGCGTGGGATCGAGGAGCATGTGCAGACGGACGAAGAACCGCAGGTCCTGCGCGTCGCCGCCGCGCAGGAAACGGCTCACGCAACCGTCGAGCACCTGCTCCCTGGGCAGCTCGCGGGCGGCGGCGGCCAGCCAGCGGGTCGGCCGGGGCTCCAGCCGCTCGTCACGGAGGACGCGGCCCGCTCCGTCGGCGTAGAAGACACGAGGCAGCAGCACGGGGGTCAGCGGGTCGTCGGCCACGCTCGGCGCGGCCAGCCAGGCGGCCACCAGCGGGTCGTGGTCGGGCGGCTCGGCTCCGGACTCGCGCAGCAGCGCCACGGCCAGCGGCGCGATGCGGTCGGCGGGACGGCGCACCCGCTGGGCCAGCCGGACCGCGACATCGCGACGCCACTCCCGTGGGCGGGCGGCGGCCACCCGGCACACCCGGGCGACGTTGGGGTCGTCGGCCCAGCGGCGGTTGACGTCGCGGCTGGTCATCCACGTCACCGCGGCCGCCGGGCCGGTGATGACGCCGACACCGGTCAGCAGCAGCGCGCCGGCCAGTCTGTCGAGCAGGTCGCCGACCTCCCAGACGGCCATCTCCTCGAAGTCGTCGGGATGCTCGGCGCGCACCCGCTCGGTGTGGACACGGCGCAGCTCCTTGACGAGGCCGGGCAACCGCCCGCCCAGCTCGGCGCGCTCCTCCTCGGTGAGCGTGATCAGCCGGTCGGCCAGGAGGGCGACCTGGTTGCGCGCGACCAGATCGCGGATCTCCGTCCAGAGGGTCATCGGGAGATCTCCGCGGCGGCGCGGGCGACGATCCGGGCGGCCAGCACGTGTTTGCACGGCCCACGGGAGCCGCGATGGTCCCACCACCACTCGCAGGTGCAGGATCCGTCGGCCGGCGAGACCCGGCGCGCGCCGCCCGAGGTGTGGACGGTGACCAGCTCGCCTTCGAGGTGCACGGCGCCCGCGTCGACGAGCTTGCGCGCCTTGGCCAGCCGCGGGTTGAGCAGGATCACGTTGTCCTTGTCATAGGGCAGCTCACGGTGGAAGTGAGCGGCCTCCGACAGGTCGTAGCCGACCCGGCCGGCGACGCCGAGCTGCGTCAGCGCGGCCCGCACCCGGTCGGCGGGCATGCCCGCGCGGTCGGCCAGCAGGCCGATCTCGATTTCGGGCTCGAAGTTGAGCAGCATGCCCACCACGTCGGCGTCGTCCTCGGCCTCGCCGGTCGCCAGGTCGTCGAGCACCGCGCCTTCACCGGAGAAGCCGCGCCAGCGCTCGGGCGAAAGGGTGAGCGTGTAGCGCATGCCGGGGAGCTCCAGCTCCCAGGCGCTGGAGGCGGCGTCGGCCGGGCCGTACACCCGGAGGGACTTCGCGAAGCGCAGCAGCGGCAGGAGCGTGCCGAGCCGGTTGGGGCCGGCGAGCTGGACCGAGCCCGGAACCTGACGGTCGTAGACCTTCAGGCTCCGGCCCGCCTGCGCGACCCACACCGTGCCCTTCCTGGGCAGCCCGCGCAGGAACCGCACCGCCGCCATGCCGGCCAGCTCACCGCGCTGGTCCATGCCCGAGGCGATGACCTGCACCTCGGCGAAGCCGCGTAACCAGCGCTCGGGCAGCGGCACCTTCTTCTCCACGACCGCGCCATCCATCGTGGTCACGACCAGCTCGTCGAGCCCGACCCCCAGGTGCAACGGGTCACGCGCGCCGATGCGCGCCAGCGCCTCCCGGAGCGGCGCGTTCACGTCGACGTTGGTGGTGCCCCGGTCGAACACCTCGCCGTCGAGCGCGCCGTTCAGCAGATCAAGCCGGGCGTACACGCCGCCGCATGCCGAGAACGACTCGAACCGCAACCGGTCTCCATTGCACGTCACCACCGGGTCGCGCACCCAGCCGGGCCGCGCCTGCGGCTGGTGGTAGCGGGCCAGCGCCACGTCGGCGACGGCGAGCAGGGCTCCTGCGGCGGGGGCCGCCTGGGTCACCACGCCGCTGAAGAACCGGGGGGCCACGGCCGGGCCGGACAGCGCCCGCCCGCCGGAGGTCGCCAATCCGAGACGACCGTCGACAAGGGAGGAGGGCGCGGCATACGTGTACGCCTGCGTCGCTGATGTCATGGCCGGGACATTAGATCGGCCCACCGACAATCCAGCGCGGCGGATGCCGAAGGGACAGGGATGCCACGGCGGTCTCGGGGCGGCTGTGGTCCTGGCTGCTCACAGGTGGCGGTGGAGGAAGTCGGCCGTCGCCTGGGCGGCTCGGGTGACGTACGGCTCCACGTCGTAGAGGTCGATGTGCTCGTGGCAGTCCAGCCAGAGCATCTCCTTCTTCCCGGAGCTCCGGCCGAGGAGCTCGTCCGCCAGCTCGGGCGGGCAGTATGCGTCGACCTCGCCGTGGACCACGAGCAGCGGCGTGTCCGCGAGCAGCGGGGCCGCGCCGAGCGCGTCGAAGGTCATCAGCGAGTGGAGCGACCCCCGGGTCACCCGGTTCGACCAGTGCGGGGACGCGGAGCGGGAGGTGCCGTAGTAGGCGTACGGTTCGTCGCCGGGCATCGCGGCCTCGCCCCCGCCGGGCGCCACCGCGGGCAGGTACTCGTCGTAGTGGTCGAGGAAACTGCCGAGCGCGGCCCGGTAGGCGTCAAGGCCCATCTGCTCGGCGAACCAGGCCGGGCTGTTGTAGGCGCCCGCGATCCCGGCGACGGCCTTCACCCGGGGGTCGGCAGCCGCCGCCCGCACGGCGTACCCGCCGCCGAGGCAGACGCCGACGAGGCCGACGCGCCCCGGATCGACCTCCGGGCGCCGGGTGAGCAGGCTCACCGCCGAGCGCAGATCGGCCAGTTTGCCCTCGCTGTCCTCGTGGCCCCGGCGGCCCCCGCTCTCGCCGAGCCCTCGATGGTCGAAGGCGAGGGTGACCAGGCCCTCCCGGGCGAGCCGCTCCGCGTACAGCCCGGTGACCTGGTCCTTCACGCCGGTGAACGGTCCCGTGAGGGCGATGGCCGGCGAGCCCTCGGGCCGGTCGGGCAACCTGAGCTCACCGACGAGCTCGACACCGGCCGCGGAGAAGGTGACCCGCTCGGTCCGTATCGTGGCCGTCAACGCGTGACCTCCTCCGGTGTGCGGGCCGGGGTGGACAGCTCGGAGGCCACCGCGTCGGCCCCCAGACCGATGAGCCACTCCAGCCGGGCGTCCGGCAGGAACGCGGTCATCACGCCGGCCAGCTCCCGTTTCTGCCCGTCAGTCAGGGAGGTCGCGCCTCCGGCCAGCCGTCGCACGACTTCCCGGTACATCAGCAGGTACTGCCGCTGCCGGACGAGCAGGCCGCTGCCGGACGGTGAGCCGTGGCCCGGATAGAGCACCAGGCCGTCCAGCTCCTCGACTACGCGGTCCAGGACGCCCAGCCAGGCAGTGGAGTGACCGTCCGCCGTGTAGGGGTGCGTTCCGCCGAACGCCAGGTCGCCTGTGAAGGCCACCCGCTTCCCGCCCGCGTCCACGAGCAGGCACGAGTCGGCGTGGCTCTCCGCCGGCCCGAGGTCGCGCATCCGCACCCGCAGACCGGCGATCTCCACGGTGTCCCCGTCGTCCAGGAGGCGATCGGGCACGCGGTAGCGGTCGGGCCACTCGTCGCCGTACACCGGCTGCCACTGCTCCCGCTTCGGCACGGCGATCTGCTCGATCGTCTTGGCCACCGCGACCGAGGCGTGGATCGGCACGTCGTCACCCACCACGTACGGCAGGCCGTTGAAGTGGTCGGGATGCGCGTGGGTGACGAACGCCCCGAGCAGTGGTTTGCGGAGCGCGGCCAGGCGTGCCGCGAGGGCCCGGGCGTCGGAGACGAGCAGGTTGCCGTCGATGAGGACGACCCCTTCGGCCGTCTCCAGCAGATAGCTGTTGACGAACAGGCCCGGCTCCGCCGCCGTGTACGTGTGGATGACGAGATCACTCATGCTTGCGCCCCTGTTCTAGTGTTGATCCGCGAAGCGATGCTGACGCTAGGCGTGCCAGGGTCTTCGAGCCAGAAGGCACTTCGCGGTGCCCATAGGGCAGGCATACGGAGGGAGGCCGCGTGGATCCCGTGATTCCCGACATGCTGGAGGAGAGCTGCGCGACGCGACAGGCTCTTGAGCGGTTCGCGGCGAAGTGGCGGGTCCTGGTGATCTACGCCCTGCTGGCCGGGCCCCAGAGGCACAGCCGGTTGCGCAGGCGGTTGCCCGGAATCACGCAGAAGGTGCTGACCGAGACGCTGCGAGGCCTGGAGACGGACGGCATGGTCGAACGGCGGGTCATCAAGGACACGGCGCCCCAGCACGTGGAGTACGCGCTGACCGACCTGGGACATACGCTGCGCGAACCGCTGGGCGCGATCTGCGCCTGGGCGGTGAAGCACGCCGATCGATAGCCGCGCCGCGCCCCCCGGCACGCTGCACGACACCATGGACGGCGATGCGGAGGGGGCGGCGGGCGAGCGGCATGGAGGGGCCTGGGCTGGGGAGGGGCGGCAGCGCGGTGGATCAGCCGCGGGCCAGCAGGCTGGCCACGCTCCGGTTCCCGGCCGCGTCGACGGCCACCACGTAGAAAAGATGGTTGCGGCCATGGGTGAGACCACTGATATCGCGCCGATCCGGTGAAACGTACATCCCGCGCCGGGCGCCTGTCGGTGGCCATCGCAGTCCTGCCTCACAGGCCGCCGGCGGGGCCTCGTCTTAGGCGCTCGCCGCTGCCGCCACACCGGAATGGTGGCACAGCGACCACTCTGCGCGGATGAGGGTTTTCCCTGCCGAAAAGCAGGGCGTGCACGCATCCGCGAAGGACGCGTGTCGGCCACCGTTGACCCATCGGCATGGACGAGGAGGCGGCTATGAGCACGTCGGCACCCGTCGTCGCCGGCCTCGGCGTCCTGGCCACCGCCGCCGGTGTCATGGCGATGCCCCGGAAATGCCCCCGAGCACACGCCGCACACGGTCGGTCGACCTGGAAAAGCCGCGCGGCGCCGGAACGGGGCGGCGCTGTAATCGGGGTTCTAGTTCCTTGCAAGCGGCCACGTTTATCACTGAGAAGCCCTGAAAGGGTTGCGGACCTTCGGAGTAGGAGTACATCATGAATCGCCGGTTTTCTCTTTCGGTGTCGGCCACTTTGGCGCTTTCGACCGCCGTGCTGGTGGGGCTTCCTGTCTATGCGGGCAGTGCCACTGCCGCCACCACGACGTCCGCGTGCAATCCCGCGTTCGCGCCCTATGGGCTGATCGGTGACAAGTGGCGGGCCTCGGGCGGGGAGAGCAGCATTTTCGGTTGCCCGACACGCGCCGAGTACGGCTTCACCGCCAACCACGCCCGCAGGCAGGACTTCCGTAACGGTCAGATCGGCTGGTCGCCGGCTCTGGGACCGAAGATGCTCATCCGCACGTACGCATCGGGCGGCAAGGCCGTCTTCCAATGGGGGCCGACCGGACGGGACTGGGACTACTTCGAGGTCCGCTACTCATTCAACAACGAAGAGGTCAAGACTTACAAGGTGAAGCGTCGCGACCCATGGAACGGCGGCTTCAGCAGGCCGATCCACGGACCAGGGCCAGAAGAACTGGGAAGCACCGGCGAGCTTCATTATTTCTCGGTCCGAGGCTGCGACAACAGTGGGGTATTCCAGCTCGGGTCCGAGTGCAGTGGATGGTCGCTCCCAGGGCGGTTGTGAACCCATTCGAACGGTTGACCCGGCGCGGCGGGGTGGCGCTGTAATCGGGGTTCTAGTTCCTTGCAAGCGGCCACGTTTATCACTGAGAAGCCCTGAAAGGGTTGCGGACCTTCGGAGTAGGAGTACATCATGAATCGCCGGTTTTCTCTTTCGGTGTCGGCCACTTTGGCGCTTTCGACCGCCGTGCTGGTGGGGCTTCCTGTCTATGCGGGCAGTGCCACTGCCGCCACCACGACGTCCGCGTGCAATCCCGCGTTCGCGCCCTATGGGCTGATCGGTGACAAGTGGCGGGCCTCGGGCGGGGAGAGCAGCATTTTCGGTTGCCCGACACGCGCCGAGTACGGCTTCACCGCCAACCACGCCCGCAGGCAGGACTTCCGTAACGGTCAGATCGGCTGGTCGCCGGCTCTGGGACCGAAGATGCTCATCCGCACGTACGAAAGCCGCGGCAAGGCCGTCTTCCAATGGGGGCCGACCGGACGGGACTGGGACTACTTCGAGGTCCGCTACTCATTCAACAACGGAAAAGTCAATACTTACAAGGTGAAGCGCCGCGACCCATGGAACGGCGGGTTCAGCATAGACGCGGGCGGACCAGGACCAGACCCCGTGGGGTGCATCACTTACGACGGACCTCAACAGTCATGCGGCTTCTCTCATTATTTCTCGGTCCGCGGTTGTGATAACAGTGGGGTCTTCCAGCTCGGGTCCGAGTGCAGTGGATGGTCGCTCCCGGGGCGGTTGGTCACCTGATGCGCGGTCAGCCCTCTGGCGAGTGAGGTCGCGCCGGTCTTGTGGACGGATAAGCACTTGGGGCGATGTGTCCCGGGAGGCGTTCACAAGTGCCGATGTCACGTCCGCCGTACCCGCCGGAGTTCCGGCGGCAGATGTCCTACCTTCCGGGCGCAGGTCCTTCCCCGTTGAACGCCGTGGGCGCCCCTGCCCGGCGTTCAGGGCTCCAGGGTGATCGATATGGCGACGGTGCCGTGCCGCCCTCGGCGCAGGACGCTGCCCCGGACGGTCAGCCACCCCAGGAGGCCGTACTTCTTGATCAGAAGCCGGCGGATCCGGTCGGTGTACTCGTCGGAGCGGATCTCGGCCCGCCCCTCGACCGGCTCTCCCCGCAGGTGGCCTCGTACGTCGCAGGGGGTCACGGTGACCTTCGGGTTGTTCCGGATGCGCTTGACCTTGCCGGCGTCGGACGGCGTCCAGATCACCAGGGCGTCACCGTCCTCGACCACCCATATCGGCGTCGCCACCGGCGTCCCGTCCCTGCGGAAGGTGGCCACGGATACGTACGGCTCCGCGCCGAGCCGCTCAACACGTGTCATGACGCGAACCCTACGGCCCCACACGGCCGATCGGGCGGCGGCTCAACCGGTGAGCGCGGCCGCGGCGGAATCGGCGGTGTCGTAGATGCGGAACAGCGACTCCAGGCCGATGATGCCGAGAATGCGCCGGAGGTTGTCGTCCACGCCGCTCAGCGCCAGGGGGATCCCGGCGGCCTGGGTGCCGCGGTGCGCGCCGACGAGGACGGTGATGCCGGTGGAGTCGCAGTACGACACGTCCGTCAAGTCGATGATCAGTGCGGGGACGGACGTCATCGGCAGGTCGTCGAGCGTCTCGCGCAGGCGGGACGCCGTGTGGTAGTCGAGCTCGCCGGCCACGGCGATGAGCGAGGGGCCCGCTGGATGGGGGTGGACCATGACGGTCAGTTGGTGGTCGGGCACGATAGCTCCTTAACCCGGCACGTCCATCTGAAACGGCGGGCGACCCCTTGCCGGGTTCGCGCTCGTGGAGGAGCGGATGAGTGGCGCCGAGGAGGGTAGGGGGCGTGGGCGATGACTGACAGCGAGCACGCCGAGCCGGCAGAACTGGTCTTCCCTGGTGACAGCGAGATGGCGCGGCGGATGCGTGACTTCGCGTGGTCCGCCGAGCCGATAGGGGAGCCGGCCACATGGCCGGCGAGCTTGCGTACGGCCTGCAGGATCTGCCTGACCTCACGGTTTCCCATGATCATTTGGTGGGGCCCGGAGCTGCGGTTCATCTACAACGACGCCTATCTCCCGCTGCTGGGCACCAAGCATCCGGCGCTGGCCAAGCCGGGTGACCTGGTGTGGACGGAGATCTGGCACATCATCGGCCCCATGCTGCAGTCGGTCATGGCCTCCGGCCAGGCCACCTGGTCGGAAGACCTCCTGCTGCCGATGAACCGGCACGGCTACTGGGAGGAGACGTACTGGACGTACTCCTACAGCCCGTTGCACGACGACGACGGCCAGGTGCGCGGGGTTTTCACCGCGGTGAGCGACACGACCGAGCGGGTGATCGGCGAGCGCCGCCTGGCGGTCCTGCAGGACCTCGGAGGCCAGTCGGGCACGGCCCGCAGCGCGGAGGAGGCCTGCCAGCTCGTCGCCGAGGCCCTCGGCCGGGCGGGCCGGGACGTGCCGTTCGCGACCATCTACCTGCGCCGTTCCGGTAGCGAGGAGCTCGTTCCCGTCGCCACGAGCCCCGCCGGCGCCGACCCGGGCCCCGCTGGCTCCCGGTCCGTAGGCGCCGCCCCGGGGCCCTCCGGCGACGGCGCGGAGGAGTGGCCGCTCGCCGAGGCGCTCGTCACCGGTCCTGTGGTGCTCGACGACGTGGTGGAGCGGTTCGGAGAGCTGCCGGCCGGAGGCTGGCAGACGCCGCCCAACCAGGCCGTCGTCCTGCCGCTGCCGGGCGAGACGGGTGCGGAGCCCGTCGGGGTGATCGTGCTGGCGGCCAGCGCGGGACGGGCCCTGGACGAGGCGTACCGCACGTTCCTCGATCTGGTGGCCAGGCAGACCGCGGCCCTGATCAACGGTGCGGTCGCCTATCAGGTGCAGCAGCGGCGCGCGGAGGAGCTGGCCGAGCTCGACCGGGCCAAGACCACGTTCTTCTCCAACATCAGCCATGAGTTCCGCACCCCGCTGACCCTGATCATGGGCCCGGTGGAGGAGCTTCGCGCGGGCCTGACCGGCGACGACGGGAAGGTGCGGGAGGAGCTTGAGGTCATCCACCGCAACGGCCTGCGGCTGGGCAAGCTGGTCAACACGCTTCTGGACTTCTCCCGCATCGAGGCCGGGCGCATGCAGGCCCGCTTCGAGCCGGTGGACCTGGCCACGTTCACGGCCGAGCTGGCCAGCGTCTTCCGCGCCGCGGTCGAGAAGGCCGGCCTGGCCTTCGAGGTCGACTGCCCGCCGCTCCCCGAGCCGGTGTACGTCGACCGCGGCATGTGGGAGAAGGTGGTGCTCAACCTGCTGAGCAACGCCTTGAAGTTCACCTTCGACGGCTCCATCCGGGTGACCCTGCGGGCCGAGGACGGGCAGGCGGTGCTCCGCGTCGCCGACACCGGCGTCGGCGTCCCCGCCGACGAGATGCCCAGGCTCTTCGAACGCTTCCACCGCATCGAGAACGCCCGCTCGCGCTCCAACGAGGGCAGCGGAATCGGGCTGGCCCTCGTACGGGAGCTGGTGGGCCTGCACGCCGGCGGCATCACCGCCACCAGCGCCGAGGAGGAGGGGACGACCTTCACACTCCGGCTGTCGTTCGGCCACGCGCACCTGCCGGCGGACAGCCTGATCCCCGCGGCGGCCACCAGCGCGGTCTCCGCCACCGCCGACCCCTACATCCAGGAGGCGCTGCGCTGGCTGCCCGGCACGCCGGCCGTCGAGGAGGCGATGCTCGCGCCGATGACGGCGGAGGTCGCGCCGGACGGTCACCCGGACGCTCACGCGGGGAACCTGGCCCGGGAGAGGGTGCTGATCGCCGACGACAACGCCGACATGCGCGACTACCTGCGGCGGTTGCTGCAGGCCGACTACGAGGTGGAGACGGTCACCGACGGGCTGGCGGCGCTCGACTCCGCCCGCATGTCCCCTCCCGATCTGATCATCAGCGACGTGATGATGCCCCGCCTGGACGGGCTGCAGCTCGTGTCCGCGCTGCGTGGCGAGCCGCGCACGGCCGGCGTGCCGGTCCTGCTGCTGTCGGCCCGCGCCGGGCAGGAGGCCTCCATCGAGGGCTTCGACGCGGGGGCGGACGACTACCTGGTCAAACCGTTCTCCGCCGCCGAGCTGCTTGCCAGGGTACGCGCCAACGTGGAGCTGGCCAGGATGCGCAACCATCACGCGACCTGGCGCGCCGCCCTGATCGACTCGTTGCAGGAGGCGTTCTTCGTCCTCGACGAGACGGGCGCCGTGATCGAGGCCAACAGCTCCTTCACCGACATCCTGGGGTACGGCCCGGAGGGGTTGCCCTACCAGGCGCCGCACCCGTGGTGGGTGGACCCCGCCGAGGACCCCGAGGCCCACCGCCAGGCCACCGAGACGTACGCGCACATGCTCGGACGGACCAGGGGCAGCAGCGTCACCCCGGTCACGCACAGGGACGGGCACCGGCTGTGGGTGGCCGCCACCTTCAACGAGGTCCGCGAGCCGGATACCGGCAGGCGCATGGTCGTCGGGGCCTTCCGCGACGTCACCGCCGAACGGTTCACCACGCAGCGCGAGTCGGCCCTGGCCGCCCTCAGCGTACGGCTGGCCGAGGCGAGCACCCTGCCCGAAGCCCTGCGGGCCGCCGTCTCCCAGCTGTGCGAGCTGTGGGAGGCCCGGCGCATCCTCGCCGCCACCTGGGACGACGCCGGTCAGCGGTACCTGACCACCAGCGGTGAGCAGATCCGCTGGGAGGATCTGGACGACCAGGTGCGCGCGACGCTCGAAGGACTGCGCGGTCGCACGCCCCTGCACCCGATCACGACCACGGATCCGGCCGGGGTCGGCATCATCATGGAGCACCCCACCGGCCCGCTCGCCCTGTGGATCGAGCCCGGCGCCACCCGCCCGTTCACCGTCGAGGACCACACGCTGCTCGCCGTGCTGTGCGGCTATCTCGGGCAGGCCCTGCAGCGCATCCACACCTTCGACCAGCAGCGCGAGACCGCGCTCGCCCTGCAGCGCGCGATCTTGGGCCCCGCGCGGCTGCCCCTCGGCTTCGCCGTACGGTACGAGCCCGCCGCCCGTCCCCTGGAGGTCGGCGGCGACTGGTACGACACCGTGGAGCTGCCCGACGGGCGCATCGGCATCGTGGTGGGCGACTGCGTGGGCCGCGGCCTGCAGGCGGCCACCGTGATGGGACAGCTGCGCAGCGCCTGCCGGGCCCTGCTGCTGTCGTCCGGCCCGGCCCAGACCCTCACCGCGCTGGACCGCTTCGCCGCCATGATCCCCGGAGCGACCTGCACGAGCGTGTTCTGCGGCGTGCTCGACCCGGAGACCGGACGGCTCACCTACAGCAGCGCGGGCCATCCGCCCAGCATCCTCGTCCATCCCGACGGGCGCACACAGTTGCTGGACGAGGCGGGCTCCACGCCGCTCGCCGTCTACCAGACGGAGCCTCGGCCGGAGGCGACGTGCGTCCTGCCTCCCACCGGCGTCCTGCTGCTCTACACGGACGGCCTGGTCGAACGGCGGCGCCGCCCGATCGACGCCGGGATCGGCGAGGCGGCGGAGGCCGCCAAGCAGGGCCTGAACTATCCGCCCGAGGCCCTCGCCGGGCACATCATGAGCGGCATGGAGCCGGCGGGCGGGTACGACGACGACGTCGCCCTCCTCCTCTACCGTCACCCCGCCCCCCTGGAGGTCGCCTTCGCCGCCGACTCCCGGCACCTCGCCCCCGTACGCACCGCCCTGCGCCAGTGGCTGGGCAAGCTGGACATCGCCCCCCGCCTCCTCCAGGACGTCCTGGTCGCCGTGGGGGAGGCCTGCGCCAACGCCATCGAGCACGGGCACCGCCACAGCCCCGGCCACGAGGTGCGCCTGACCGCCTCGGCCACCGCGGACGACCTGCACCTGGCCGTCACGGACACCGGACGCTGGCGGACCCCCCGCCCCCACGCCAACCCCCACCGTGGCCGCGGCATCTACCTGATGCGGACGCTGATGCAGGATGTCACCATCGAGAGCGGCGCCGTCGGCACCACCGTCACCATGCACACAAGGATCAGTCGATGACCACCCCGCTCACGCTCTCCACTCACCACCGCCCGGACGGCACTGCCGTCCTGACGGCCGCAGGTGAGATCGACATGAGCAACGCCGACGCCTTCCGCGCCGGCCTCGACACGGCCGCCGCCAAGGGGGACCGCCTCGTCGTGGACCTCACCGCGGTCGAGTATCTCGACAGCGCCGGGCTGACCGCCCTTTTCGCGCATGCGCCCCATCTGGACCTGATCGTCCCTCCTCTCCTGCACCCCCTCCTGACCGTCTCCGGCCTCGCCTCCGTGGTCACCGTGCATGTGACATGACGAGATGTGCCGCCCGAGTGGCCGCATAGGGCGTGACACGGCATGCTGGTGACTACTCCGTGTTCGTCACCGGTGACGTTCGCGGTCGGGGCAAAAGGAAGCGACGGGGTATGCGAAAGGCCACTTGCACAAGTCAAGGCACGCGGCACAGGGGATCGGGGCGCCGTCCCGGCGGATCGGGCGAGGGGTGGGCCAGGTGACGCGGGGCAAGCGGGGGCTTGCTCGGCGCGTCGCGGCGGCGGGCGCCGCTGCGCTGCTCGCCGGCGGCTGCACGAGCGGCACGGAGACCGGCGAGGGGCGGCCGGGAGCCGGCGCGCACGCGAAGATCACGGCGCCGACGCCTGAGCTGCAGCCCTTCTACGACCAGCGGCCCGCCTGGCGGGACTGCGGCCAGGGCTTCCAGTGCGCGAAGATGAACGTGCCGCTGGACTACAAGAAGCCGTCCGGTGAGCGGATCGGCATCAGCGTGATCCGACTGCCGGCCTCCGGCAAGCGGATCGGCTCGCTGCTGATCAACCCGGGTGGCCCGGGGGGATCGGGCGTGCAGTACGCCCGCGCCGCCACCTCGCTGTTCTCCGACACGATCCGCTCGCGTTTCGACATCGTGGGCTTCGACCCGCGAGGGGTGGGCGAGTCGTCCCCCGTCCGATGCATGTCGGGCTCGCAGCTCGACGCGTTCGTCGGGATGGACGCGAGCCCGGACACGTCCGGCGAGCTCGCCACGCTGGTGAAGGGGTCGAAGGCCTTCGCGGAGGGCTGCGCGGCCAAGTCGGCCAGGCTGCTGCCGTACGTCGGCACGGCCGACGCGGCCAGGGACATGGACGTGCTGCGCGGAGTGGTCGGCGACACCGGGCTCACCTATCTCGGCAAGTCGTACGGCACCTACCTCGGCGCGGTGTACGCGGACCTGTTCCCCAAGCAGGTGCGGGCCCTGGTGCTCGACGGCGCGGTCGACCCCGCCGTCTCGTCGCTGAAGGCCAACGAGGTGCAGGCCCAGGGCTTCGAGGTGGCGCTGAAGGCGTTCGTCGAGGACTCCATCGCGAAGAAGGGAAGCCCGTTCACCAGCCGTACGGTCGACGGCGCGATGACCGAGATCAGTGCCCTGCTGGCGAACGCCGACCACCGACCGCTGAAGAACAACCTGGGCGACGGGCGGCAGATCGACGAGGCGTGGGCCGTGCTCGGCATCGTCACCCCGCTGTACCAGCGTGAGGCGTGGCCCAGGCTGGCGCAGGCCCTCGGCCAGGCCTTCAAGGGGAACGGCACGGACCTGCTCCGGATGGCGGACCTGCTGGTCGACCGGCGTCAGGACGGGACGTACTCCAACCAGACCGAGTCGAACATGGCGATCAACTGCCTGGATCATCCGTATCCGAAGGCGCTCGGGGCCTACCAGACCGCGGCCTCCGAGGCCGCGAAGCAGTCCCCGCACTTCGGGTCGTTCGTGATGTGGGGCTCGCTGCCCTGCGCGTACTGGCCCGTGAAGTCGGACGCGGGCGACAAGCCGCTCAAGGCCCAAGGGGCGCCGCCGATCGTCGTCGTGGGGACCGTCCGCGACCCCGCCACGCCGTACGAGTGGGCGAAGGGGCTGGCGTCGGAGCTCAGCTCCGGAGTGCTGCTGGGCTTCGACGGCGACGGGCACACGGCCTACCGGTCCGGCTCCAGTTGCGTGGACACCGCGGTCGACGACTATCTCATCGCCCTGCGCGTGCCCAAGAACGGCACGGTCTGCCCGAAGATCACATAGCTGTGGTCGTGTGGAGTACGCGAGAGCCCCGACGAGCCTGTAGACTTGGCGTCGCCGTTCGCGGCACGCCGCCTTAGCTCAGTCGGCCAGAGCACTTCACTCGTAATGAAGGGGTCAAGGGTTCGATTCCCTTAGGCGGCTCCAGCTCAAAGGCCCTCCCGGACCATCCGGGAGGGCCTTTTGCTAACACCTCTGCTAACGCCGTGCCGCAGCGTGGTGGTCTTCAGTTCAGGTCAGATGTACCCGGCGGAGGGTGACTACGCTGAAGCGCCGCCACCCTCGTCACCTCAGCCGTCGCGCTGACTACGGAGGATGTACACCGCTACGAGAGCTACAAGAGCTACCGCAACGGCGCTGAGGACCTCGCGGATCTGGTCCGGGTTGTAGCCGGCCTGGAATGCCATGGCCAGCGCCAAGGCGATGATGGCCAGAGGCTGAGAGCCTCCCGGCCTCGGTGAACCTCCGGAGTTCTGATCAGTCATCATAGATGCGTTACCTCTCTTCTTTGGGGCGGGTAGCAAGTCGGTCCCCGTCTAGCTGTGGTGAGTGGGACGGGGACCGACGACTGCTGTATTAATCATTCATCTCCGCTGGGTGGCTCTGTCCGATCTATGATCGTTTGGCCAAGACGGGTCGTGAACTCGCTTCGCTGCTCGCTGTTCAAGAGCCGATATAGCACCCATGCCCTTTCAGTTGCGGTAATAGGCTTGCGGTTCATGGCTATCCAGCTAAGCAGCCGAGCCTGTTCCTGAAGGGGAAGATCTGTAACTAGTTCCCACAGGGCTTCAGCGTCGGCTTTGCGCTTGCCTATAGGGCCGGGTTTCTGTGAGCAGCTCCTACAGACAGTGATCATGTTTTCGGGATCGTCGGAACCTCCTTGGGATCGGGGCTTCACATGTGCAAACTGAAGAAGACTGTCAGCCGTGTCCTCTGCAGCTTGGAGGCCGCAGAGCAGGCAGGAGAAGCCGTCGCGTTCGAAGACTTCATGCTTGGCCCGCTTGTTGCGGTAAGAGCGCTTACCTGACTCCCAAACATGAATACCCTTCCTGGCGAACAGGGCCTCTGAAGGAGCTAAGGTTGGCAGCGACCGACTGGTTTCGATCTCCCACTCATAATCGCGAAGGTCTCGCAACCGTCGATCAACCTGCGGGGTGTTTGGGAACGCCTCGCGTAGTTGATCATAGGTAAAGGTATTTCCTTCGCGCACTTCGGTTGTTAGCCAAATCGCTACCCGAACCATGGTGCCAAGACGTGTGTCGCGCCAGTCGGGAAGACTCTGGGCGGTCTCAACGGTCATGGGCACTCCTGTGGGTTAGGTGAAAGCTCGCTGTCTGGCTGGAACCTTCTAGACCTAGCGTACATCAGAACTTTGCCTAACGCTGCCTAATCTAGCCGGAACTTGCCGAAGCCCGCCGCGCCGGTAGCGCGACAGGCTTCTGATTTGGGCTTGTGTCATAGTTCATCCTGATTTGAGCGCTTGGGCGAAGACCTCGGCCGCAGCGGTTTCTGCGGAGCGGATCACGTGGGCGTACACGCGGAGTGTGATCGCAGGGTCGGCATGGCCGAGTCGGGCGGCAACGATGTGGACCGGGACGCCGGCGAGGAGCAGCGTGGTCGCGTGGATATGGCGCAGGTCGTGAAGGCGGGCGTACGGCAGAGGTTCGGCCGAGACCTGCGTCTCGTCCTCCGGTTCGTTGTACGCCTTGATGAGCTTGGCCGGAAGCGCGGTCACAGTCGTCGGGTAGATGGGACCGCCCCACGCCGTCGTAAAGACATGGCCGTTCTCCTCACCCTTCCACGCGTCGCCGACGCGCGCTTTCTCGGCTTCTTGAGCCTCTTGGTGTTCCCGGAGGACGTTGACCGTGCCCTCGTCGATCGTGACCACGCGCGTCCGACCGCTCTTCGTGGTTCCCTCGATGTGCTCGCCGTTCACCACGCCTGTTGAACCCTTGATGGTGACTTGCTTGTTCTCCAGGTCGACGTCAGGCCATCGAAGGTTGAGGAGTTCACCGCGCCGCGCTCCCGTATAGGCGGCCAGATGAAAAAAGGCGTAGAGCCGATGCGACCGGACGAGAGACAGGAATGTCCGGAGCTGGGCGGGCGTCCAGATCATTCCAGGCTCGCGCAGGTCGCTACGAGGCCGCTTGGCCTTCTCAACGGGCGAGCTGCTCAGGTACTCATGGACCAGCACGGCGTCACGGAAGGCGCGGCGGAGGATCGCGTGCGTGTGGACGACGCTCGACACCGCCAGCGGCTTGCCGTTCCGCCCACCGCGAGCGAGGAGATCCCGATAGAGTTTCGTGACCGTGGAGGGCCGAACCGCTTGGAGTCGCATCTTGCCGATGTACGGCTTGATGCAGAGGCGAATGCTGATCCGGTAGTCCTCCAGCGTTCCCGGCTTGATCTCGATCGCGTGGTCCTCAATCCACATGTCGAGGTACTCGCTGACGGTGATCTCGTTTCGGTCGACGTACTCACCCCGCCGGGCGTTCACGCGGGCCTCGTCACGGGCAGCCTTCGCCTCGTCCTCGGTCGCGAACCCGCCGACCCATTTGGGCTTGCTCTCGCCGATCTCAGGGTCCTTGACGCGGATCACGTATGACCACGTGCTACCACGCTTCATGACCCCGTCGCGCAGCTTGGGACTGCTCCTTTTGGTAGGCCTGGTGGGGGACGCGGCCTTGGTGGTGGGGGTCTTGGTCATGCCGCGTGCTCCTCGATGGCCAGGCGGTTGATGTAGTCGGTGAGCGCGGCGACGGGGACCCGTCGCGAGCCGTCGATGCGGACCGAGTTGACGGCGCCGGAGGCGATGAGCTGGTAGAGCTTGGCGCGGGAGATCGCCAGTGCTTCGGCGGCCTCCGGGACGGTGAGCAGAAGCCGAGTCATGATCCACCCCCAGGCGCGTCGCTCAGGTGGGTCATTGGGACACCGGTGAGGGCGGCGGCGAGGAGGGCGTCTCCGGCGGAGAGGCCCTGTCCGGCGTACTGCCACTTCGCGACCACAAGGACGGTGTCCTCGTCGAAGAGAGGGAGGCGCCCGGTGGTGATCTGCTCGTCGCGCTTGTGCTCAGCCCGAGCGGCGCGCAGGGCGCCCAAGGTGGTGGAGTAGCGGCGGGATTTGGTGGAGAAGTGGCCGCGGAAGCCGAGCATGTGCGCCCACTGGATCAGCCGGAGATCGGCCAGTTCGTCGAAGGACCCGAGACGCAGGCATTCGGCGATGAGCCGCCGGGCGTGCTCGCGGATCGGTAGGGCGGCGAGGTTTTCCAGGGGTTGGATACGCCGGTCCAGGGTGCCGACGCATTCGGCTGCCTTGGTGGCGTACTTGGCGATGTAGCCGGCAACCGCCTGGTCGGTCAGCTCACCGTGCATGGTGATCGGCCGGGTGTCGAGCTGGGCACCCCACCGGAGGGCACGCGAGGGTTGGCCGTCGTACGCGGGGACCTTGGCGGTGACCACGGTGGCGGCGTGTTGGACGGCCTGGGTCAGCATGCCGATGGTCGCCCATGCCGGGGGCGGGGAGGCAGGTCCGTCTGGGCCGTCGAGGCGGATCACGGCGTGCAAGTGAACGACGCCGCGTCGCTGGTATTCGGCGACCTTGGCGAAGGAGGCGACGAGCTGGGCGGCGAGGCCCTTTTGAGTGAGCCCGGCGAGTTTGGCCAGGTGTCGGCGAAGCGCCATGGCGAACCGGCGCCACAACTCCGGCGCCAAGGCGTTGAACAGCACCGAGCCCGCGTAGTCGTAGCAGTCCGGGCACAGCGGCTCACCCAGGCACCCCTCGTCGGCCCCGTGCCGGGCGGTGCAGGACATCACTTGACTGTGCGGACATGTGGGGGCGCCGCGCCGCGGGTGGCAGGGCAGGACCTTGCCGTCCTTCTCTCGCCGGGCGTGCACGGTGCCGAAGGACGGCGCGGGCAGGGTGACGAACAGGCACGGGTGCGCGGCCACGGTCTGCGGGACGCCTTTGCCGCCGATGAGGCCGGCGCGGACGAGGTGGTAGGTGTCGGCCCGGTAGGTCTCGGCGCAGGACGGGCAGCGGGAGGCGCGTCGGGTCTTGCAGGGCACGCGCAGCATGCCGTCCGGTTCGAGGTGGGTGCTGTAGCGGTGGAGGAGGTGGCCGGTGGTGCGGTCGTAGTGCTCGACCTTGCCGCGCAGGTGGATCGGCTGGCGGCAGCCGCCGGTCCGGCGGATCTGGGAGGCCCGGCGGGCGTAGTGGGGGTCGTGGAGCCGGGTGATGAGTCCGGCGATGGCGTGGGTGGTTGGCATGATGGGTGGGTCCCTTCTGGGCTGTGAGGTTCGGTGTGGGATGGCCCCCGACGTGGCGGACGTCTTGGCGGATGTGTGGTCACGCCGGGGGCACCGCGGTTTAGCGCAGGTAGCAGGGGCGGTCAGCAGAAGCCGAGGCCCTGGCAGTGGCGGCAGGTGTCGCCGTATAGGTTCTGATCCCATCCGGCTCTATCGAGGTGACGGATCGAGGTCGATGCCGTGAGAACGAGGCTGCGGAGGCTACACGCCAACGGGCACGAGTTCGTGTGGAAGGCCGAGATCCGGTGTGTGCCCGGCTCCGGTGACTGCCACAGATGCATCCGAGTGCGCATATGGGGCGCAGGCAAGAACAGCCGTGCCCTGCAAGCTGATCTGCTCTCAAAGAGTTGGCCAGCCCCATGGGGCGCGTGCGCGAGCGATGACGCCTATCCCAGTCCCACCGATGTACGGGCGCTCGTCGAGCGCGGTCTGGCGCTCGGTTGGGATCCCTCGGTCCGAGGCGGAACGTTCCTGCTGACCGAGCAGGACGACGCATCGGACGGGAAGCTGCCCGGGTTCCTGGTGACCGATCGCCTCTGGAACCCGGAAGCGCAGGATCCTACTGCGCGCGTGATCCACGCCGCCGCTGCCTTCCAGGGGCAGGGCGAGCTGACGCAACCGTAGGGAACCGCAGCGTGAAGCATCAGCCGAAGTAGGCCAACGGAAGCCACCCGCTCCGGATGAGAACTTTCTTTACGGTTTTTTTTCAAGCCGCCTTCGGCGGGGAGGGGGAGGCGAAGGTAGGGAAGATGCTCGGGAGGGGAGCGGTCTCGACGATCCAGGGGAGGAGGCGGACCCCAGGGGAGGAGGACCGCCGGGGACGGGATCGGCAAGGGGGCTGTTTCCTGAGCTGCTTTCGGGGACACCGCGGGGATCGAGTGAGGGGATGCACAGCGCAGCCCGATTGCCATCACGGCCCCCACTCAACAGAGGCACACGGACACAGAGGTCTACCAGTTGGACCGCGCGCCCGCCCACCGGCGGGCTGCGGCTCTTCGGCCGGTCCCGCCGTCGGCGGCGCGCACCACGCCGACAAGCGGCGTGGGCATGAAGATGGCGGCATTGGCTTATGCCCATGAAGGTTCTCTCCCAATGGTGAACGGTCATGGCCACGAGCAGACACAGAGCCGAGAAGACCCGGAGACAGAACGGGGCGACGCTGGCGGGGAGAAGAGGGAAGGGGAGAAGAGAGGCGGAAGGCGCAGGGGAAGACCTCGGGGCGCTGCCCCAAACCCCGGGGCACTCCGGCTCTGAGAGCAGGACCCGCGCACCACGTCGGGCCGTAGATGGCTGAGGTGAGTCCTGATCGCTCGTCAGCCATCGACCCAGGCAGAGCCCAGCAGCCCGACTCCTCCAGGTCAAGCCCAGCCGTGCAGGTAGGGCAACCATCGCGCGAGGAAGGTCACTGGAACAGGTACACGCGAGGCCAGGCTTGACCCTCCGCCGCCGGCCCGCTGCCGCTACGCGGTGGGGTCGATGGCAGACGAGAGATCAGGACAGGGTAGGAGCGTGCGGGTCTGCGCAATTGGGTCTTGCTATGGTCAAGACGTGCGCTTCCGGGATCCGGGTGATGGGTGGTTCGACTTCACGGATGAGATCGTGGTTCGCTGCCCTGAGTGCTCACGGCGTGCGTCGGTGATCGTTCCGGTCATCGATCACAACCGTCATCCGCTCCACCGCTCACGCCGATTCATCTGCGACGAGTGTGGGAGCTTCCGCACATGGAGGCCAGGTGTGATCACTCGCTATCGATCGGCTCAAGATCCGTTCTTCGGCCTCCATCTCTGGCTGCAGACGCCGTGTTGCGGCAATGTTCTGTGGGCGTACAACATCCGCCATCTTGACCTGTTGGAGGGGTACATCGGCGCGGATCTCCGTGAACGTGTGCTGAGGAGTCGAGGCGAAGGCGCGTTCCGCCGATTCGAAGGCGTCGAAGCGTTCACAATGCTTGAACGG